>NZ_JADQAH010000017.1:0-61749 GCF_022129225.1 Psychrobacter sp. Ps7
TACCTAAACTGTTTCATGATATGGGCTGTATCGATTTTATAAAGACTTAACTATACAACTTGTAAAACTTTACTAAAGCTTATCAGGTTATTATTTTAATAAGTAATTTTAGAAAAACTTATTTAATTTAATTGATGTAGAATTAAACAAATGTACTTACCGTACTATAATTTCCATTTTCTGTACTGATCCTTATTAAAAAAGGAGTTTTTATGAAAAAGCTTGCCGCTTGTCTTGGTTTTGCCTTGGCTTGTATCTCTACCTCTCATGCCCAAACCATCGCTGGTTACAGCTTTGAAAAATACCCTGCTAAAATCTATAACGGTAAACAAGCGCCCTTAAAATTAGGTGACTGGAGCTCTTTTCGTACTCGTCTGAAAGCAGCTCATAAAGAGGGTGACATTAACTTCGCGGGTAACTATATCGTAACAACTTGGGGCTGTGGTACAAGCTGTGTGTCAGGGGCTATGATTGATAAACGTACTGGCAAAGTATACGATATTCCACTGGGTGAAACTGAGGATAGTATCACCCCTTATGAAAGTGGCGCAGAATGCTTCGCAGACGGAGCAGAACTCGATGATGACGAACGTTTGGCTTTCTATTCCAATAGCCGCTTATTTATCAGCCGCAATTGTGAAGGCGAGAAAGTCAACGAAACCACCGGTAAACAACTTATCACCTATTATGTCAATATTTGGGATGAAAAGTCCAAGACATTCAAACTAAAAAAGGTTCAGCAATCTAAACTCGTTACAGTGGACTACAGTGAATTTTAAACCAAGTTTTTTCTGTATTTACCTTTTAAAGCCAAGTTTTTAGCCTAAACTTAGCTCATACTACTCCCTATCTTTTTTAGATGCCTTAGTTTGGGCTATCTTGACGAAAGAAATCAACCACCTCAACATTGTAGTAGCACACTAAATTTGGACTGCATTTAAGAGAAGATATATTGCATACGAAAAAGCCAGACAACCTAAGTTGTCTGGCTTTAATATTTTGAACGACTTATCTATGATTAGGTTCCCGCCACACAGCATGCTCACATACCTCACAGCACCAACTGTCTTTTGAGCGCATATAAGGAATGTCTGCTGGTATCTGTAAAGGGCACACATAACCACAGTATTCGCATCGCACATCATCTAAATAAGCAAAACACTCACCGATTGTCTCAAACAGTACTCGAGTGCTTATTCTATACTTCTCACAGATGGTTTCTACATGCACGATATAATCACTTGCGTTATCATATGACCAGTAATCCTCACAGATTCTTAAATCGCGTGCGTTCTGCGTCATATTCGGCTGAAGCTTTACACTCATCACATTCTCCTTAGTAGCCGACATAGTGAGAGTGCGGTAGTAGCTCATAAAGCTCGCTCTGAAGCTGACAACGCATATCCTCAATCACATAGTCAAAACTCACATCCAAGCGCTTCTGTACCCATACACGCATCGCCATATCGTTATCAAAGCAGCATTTCACTCCTAAGAAACGTGCGAGTTGATGACCAGATGAAATATACAACTCACGCATCAATGCATTAGCAATAAGGTTTGCATCTGTACTGATTGCACCATCAGGTTTAAACTCACCAAACAGCTCCTCATAATTGATAATTGTCATATTGACGCCTCCTTGTCAGTTTGTGCATTAGAGCTATTCGATGCGCTTGTCAGTTTCTCCTTACTCGCTAGTAGCAAATTATCCATCGCTGAGCCATCTTGACGGGTGATATCAGGTACGTAGCGGCTATACACCCGAAACAGCATCTCCGTACTACTGTGACCCATCTGGCGAGCTATCCATTCAGGATTCTCACCAGCAGCCAGCCAAAGCGTCGCTGCCGTATGCCGAGTCTGATAAGCCCGCCGATGTTTCAAACCGAGGAGGGCAAGGGTGGGTTTCCATACCCTTCTATTAACATTACGGTATTCCATCGGATTGCCTTGTGAGTTGCAAAACACAAACTCTGACTTACCAAAGGTGCGCGTCTTCTGCTCTAGCAAGGCATCATAGACCAACTGTGACATCGCAATATCACGTTGTGAACCTAACGTCTTAGTCGGGCCCATCTCACCATTTACTAATGCACCACGGATACTGATCTCACGCCGATCAAAGTTAATACAGTCCCACTTCAGTCCATCAATCTCACTGGTACGCATTCCTGTAAAAAAGCGAATGGTGTAGTAGGGCCTATAATCAGCTCGGACATGCTTTAAAATCAGCCATACTTCACTCAGTGTGAACGGGTTTACATCTGGACGAGCTTGCTTGAGATTCTTAATATTTTTATAAGGCATCTCAAACTCATGGCGATCTGACGCTTCTTCTAGTATCATACGAAGAAGTATCATGATCTGATTGATTCGTGCTACTGACAGACTTGACTGACCCTCTTTACCGTAACGAACTTTGGCGAGAGAGCTACGGAAGGTCAGCAAGTCTGGTTTTTTTATGGCATGTACCGCTTTGCCACCAAACTCAGGTAGCAAGTACTTGTTCAAAATAATCTGCGTCTTTTGCCGATAACTCGGCCGCCATTCAATCTTCTTCTCCTCATACCAAATCTCTGAAAACTGCCTAAAGGTAGGGTTGCGACTGATACAAGCTTCCGCTCTATCAGCCAGTGCGGTCATCTCTTTTAAACGTGTACTCTTTGGAAAGTAAGCGCCATAGTCAAAAATGCCTAGGGTTATTTCTGCTTCCATTTTTTTCAAAACAGTCGCTAATTTTTTTCTGTTAGCTGGGTTATCTTCCAAACTAGTCTTTTCTCGACAACGTATACCTAGATAGTAGAAGTCGGCGATTAGTTTGCCAAACCGTCCTTGTATAGTAGCCATAGTAATTCTCCTTTTATTACTGAAGTGCCATACCGTTGATGGCGCTCATAACCGGCTTACACATATCTTCTTCAATACGCTCCCAGACATATAAAATCTTGCGACCGCCGAAAGGGCGGATGTAATGAATGTTCTCAATCAAAACAGTGTCTTTCATTTGATTGCGGATAGTACGTGGGTCGTACTTGATACGTTCGGCTAGCTCATCAGTTGTTAAATAAGTATTGCTCATGATATTTACCTCTTTTCAGTTATTAAGTCATCGCATTAAGTGATAGAATAAAAATTATTTTATTAACCTGTAAAAATGCATCTTGAAGGAATCAGTTAATATTTACCCGCTTAGAGGTAATTAATAACCGATTTGTGTACTATATTATCTTTTTACCTCAATGTAAAGCATTTTTACCCGAAAAGAGGTATTAATTATGATTGTGTCTAAACTTCCTGTGATTCTGGCAGAGAAAAAACTGCGCGTAGCAGATGTTGTAAGAGCAACAGGCATGAGCAAATCAACGCTTCATAAACTATATAATGAAGAGTCCTCAAGAATTGATTTCAATACTATTGACCAGTTATGTGAGTTTTTAGATGTGCAGGTGGGTGACTTATTTATTTACAAGCCAAATGTTAAAGATGATGATGAAGAATCTTGAAAACTATCAAACAGAAAATATATATGCAGAGAAATAAGTGGCAAAGCCATATATACAAGGCACTTCAAAGCATAGAATTAAGGTTGGGGTTATTTTTTATATTTACTTTTCCATGATTTGGTCACGTTTTGGTCACGCTATGAGCTCAATTTATAAAAGCAGTGGAAAAGCAAAAACGATGCTAATAAAATATTTCTTAGCATCGTTTTTTATAAAGGTAAGAATAATAAGTTGGGGTCGATTACAAAATCAGTGTTTATAGCGTGGACACGAAATGGTCACGTTTTGGTCACGGTGCTGATTTTTGAGCTTTTAATATGTTAGTTAAACTTAGCAATTAGACTGAGTCACTCATACTGAAAAACACTACAACCCCCGAAAATTGGATAAAAAAAAGCCTCACTGTTAAGTGAGGCTTTTTAAGTATTTGGAGCGGGAAAAGAGATTCGAACTCTCGACCCCAACCTTGGCAAGGTTATGCTCTACCACTGAGCTATTCCCGCTAATTATCAATTAACTATCGTCAGTTGATGAAGGCGTATTATACGCAGTTTTTTGAACGTGTCAACAGTTAGTATGAAAAAAAACAAAAGATAGTAAATTGGCATATTATCCTAGCCTTCATCTATGATATAACAGATTGTTGTAATCTATATTCCAAAAGCTTTGCTTTCTATAAATAGGCTGGAATACAGTTTTATAATGACTTTAACCATATTAATCATTTTCATGATTTATAAAGATAACACTTAAGGATAAGTACTATGAGTCAACAATATACCATCGCTGATTATTTGTTTGATCGTGTTGCAGAAGCAGGCGCATCAGAGATATTTGGCGTACCTGGTGATTTCAACTTAACGTTTTTAGACAATATTATCGCCTCTGATAAGCTGCGCTGGGTGGGTAACACCAATGAGTTAAATGCAGGTTACGCAGCTGACGGCTATGCACGTGAGCGCGGCTTTGCGGCGATGGTGACGACCTTTGGGGTGGGAGAATTGTCAGCGATTAACGCGACCGCAGGCTCTTTTGCTGAGTATGCACCAGTGCTTCATATCGTGGGCGCGCCAAGTACGGCTCTACAAGATTCAAAGCGCCGCATCCATCACTCACTTGGTGATGGCGTGTTCAATCATTTTATTAAAATGGTAGAGCCGGTCACGGTAGCACGAGCGCAGCTTACCCCTGAAAATGCTGCCTCAGAAATCGACCGTGTGATTCGTCTGATTCTTAAAAAACATCGCCCAGGCTATCTGTTACTATCGCCTGACGTTGCTCGTCAACCTATTTATCCACCGACTACAAAGCTTGTTGATAGCCAAGAAGACATCACCAGTCAAGCAGCATTGGCAGACTTTAAGCAAGCGCTCATAGAGTTTCTGCCAAACAAAACCACGACGCTGATGGCAGATTTGATGGTGCATCGTTTAGGGCTGCAAAATCAGCTTAAGGCATTGATTGCCGATACAGATATTCCTTATACGACGTTGTCATGGGGCAAAACCTTACTTGACGAAAATAGTGAGCGCTGGGCAGGGACTTATGCTGGCGTGGCATCACGTCCCGTGGTCAAGGATGCAGTCGAAAACTGTGAGTGCTTAATAAAAATCGGTGTGCAATATACCGATACTACGACGGCAGGTTTTAGCCAAGATATTGATGAAAGTACAGTGGTTGATTTGCATTATGAGCGCGCGAGCATTGCTGGCAAAAACTTTGCGCCCATTGCCCTAAAAGACGCCCTAAAAACGCTACATGAAGTCTTGACCTCAGATATTAATATTGTGCCAAAGCAGTTCTGTAAAGAAGTCAAGCCGCATGAGCAGCAGGGTAAGGACGATGAGGCTATTCTTCAAGATGATCTATGGCATATCATTGCCGATCATCTAGACCATAATAATTTGGTGTTTGCAGAACAGGGAACGGCGTATTTTGGCATCAGTGATGTGCGTTTACCAGAAGGCGTGACTTGTTATGGACAACCAATGTGGGGCTCGATTGGTTATACGTTGCCGGCAAGTTTGGGTGCGGCTATTGCATCGCCAAACAAGCGCAGTGTCTTATTGATTGGTGATGGCTCAGCATTATTGACCATTCAAGAAATCGCGGTGATGATTCAAGAGCATATCAATCCAGTGATTGTACTGATTAATAATGATGGCTATACCGTGGAGCGGGCGATTCATGGTGAAAACCAGCGCTATAATGACATTCCTAAGTGTAACTGGCAGATGATGCCAAAAGCTTTTGGTGCCACCGATGATAATAGTCTGCTGCTAAAAGCAGAAACAGCAGGCGAGTTAAAAGCGGCTCTTACGCAAGCAGCAGCTGTAAAAGACAAATTGGTTATGTTGGAGGTCATCGCTGATAAGCATGATATCCCGCCACTACTCGCCGATATCAGTGCCGCACTGAAGCCAAAAAATGATTGAGTGAGTAATAGAAAACTCGCTTCATAAAAATGAATAGCCCCATTGCTAGATGGGGCTTTTTGCACGTTTTTATCATATAGATTAATTAATCAGCTATTGCTCTTATGTCGGTTTGCAGACTTTAGTATCATGGTGGATTGGGCTATTTCCAGCCCTTATCATTCCATAGGAGATGACCCCGTCGTGATTTGGTTAAAAATGCTTATTGGTGCTCTAATGGTATTGGCGATTCAATTATTCGCGCAAACCAGATTTTTTTATTTGGCAGCACTCGCGCCACTGTTCCCCACATTTACGTTAATCAGTCACTTTATTGTGGGTACTGAGCGTAGCCCCGCTGATTTAAAAGTCGCATTAATATTTAGTATGCTCGGTGTCATACCGCATCTTATTTATACCTTTGTGGTATTTTTTAGCATCGGTTACGTCAGCTTATATAAGGCATTACTGTTCGGCGTTGTCGCTTGGACAATAGCCGCAGCGATTTTGGTCCTTACATGGCAGTACATTCAGGCTTAGTTGTGGTTAGAAAAAAACGTAAACTCTGTCAAAGAGCAATACATCAAAGGTATATATGAAATTCAGTACATATTTCTACAGATAATTTTTATAGATTCGGTCGTAGATGTTATTCTTAAGAGCGATTTTATGGTGCTACCTGTAGCAAACTAAAATTAGAATTATCGCGATAACTCCATTCATTACAATTTATAAAAATAGGGCTTAAAAAAGATGGATACCTTAAATATCATCTATCTCGTAGGGGCATTGTTAATTTTCGCCAGTATTATGGCAAGTACGTTATCGGCGCGCTTGGGCGTTCCGCTATTGCTGTTGTTTTTGATCGTAGGGATGTTGGCTGGCGAAGATGGTATTTTAGGTATCGAGTTCGCCCAATACGGGCTTGCTAATTTCGTTGGGCAGGCAGCTCTTGCTTGTATCTTGTTAGATGGTGGGCTACGCACATCTTTTAAGTCATTTCGAGTGGGTCTCAAGCCTGCTATTACCTTAGCCACTTGGGGCGTACTTGCGACGGTAATGATACTGGGTATATTCGTCACTTGGCTACTCGATGTTGATTGGCGACTTGGTTTGTTGATGGCGGCCATTGTTGGTTCAACCGATGCAGCAGCGGTGTTTTCGCTATTGCGTAATGGCGGCGTCAAACTTAACGATCGTGTACAGGCTACATTGGAGCTAGAATCGGGCGCGAACGATCCTTTGGCTATTTTGCTGGTGACAGGATTAATCGCTTTAAATGTTGATCCCGCTGGACAGACAATACTGGGCTTTTTAGGGTTGTTATTACAGCAGCTTGGCTTTGGTTTGGGCATGGGCTTACTGTTTGGTTATTTATTGGCAAGGCTATTACCAAAAATACACTTGGCAGAAGGTATGTATGCCATTTTGATCATGTCTGCTGGCTTGGCAGTCTTTGCCGCGACTAATCTGATTGGCGGCAGTGGATTTTTGGCAATTTATCTCACCGGTGTGCTAATTGGCAACCATAAAGTGCGCTCAACTGAGCATGTGATGCGGGTGATGGATAGCTTTGCGTGGTTGTCACAAGCGGTATTATTTGTGGTACTAGGGTTATTGGTGACGCCATCGCATGTGATTGATGTTTGGTATTACTCCGTCGCGATTGCAGCTTTTATGATTTTTATTGCTCGCCCTATTGCGGTCTATACCAGTGTGAAACCCTTTAAATTTAAAGACAGAGAAATCGGCTTTATTTCTTGGGTAGGTCTGCGCGGCGCGGTTCCTATTACGCTTGCCATATTACCGGTGATGGCGGGAATAGACGGCGCTTTTATGTTGTTTGATATTGCTTTTGGCGTGGTGGTTTTGTCTTTGATTTTACAAGGCACGACCATTCCTTTTATGGCAAATTTATTCAAAGTGCGTATTCCTAGTAATAAAGATCCAGAAGAAGAGCATGAGGTTTGGGTATCTGACAAAGCAAGCATTACTTTATATGAGTTTGAAGTAAAGTCAGGGGCATTTGCGATTGATCGTCATCCAATGGCCATCTCTAAGCGCATAAACCCTGATGAAATCAGTGTCTTTGCCTTGGTACGCAGGCAGCATATTATCGTTGTTGATGAAAATACCAAGCTCAAATGCGGTGATAGGGTGTGGTATGCGATGACAGGAAACCACGCCACCCAAATTGCTAAGATTTTCAACGATACGACCCTTGACCATAAAGCCATGGATGATTTTTATGGCGATTGGCTGCTATCTCCAAGCGTGAAGCTTGGAGATTTGCCGTTTTTTACTGGTATTATGGCGTCTGAGTCGCTTGTCGATAAACTCAAATCCAAATCTGAGGACAGCGCCAAAAGCATGTGGGATCAAACGGTCGCTGAATATATCAATGATAGCTTAGAGATAAAGCCAGTATCGGGTGATACGGTCGACATCAATGACGAATGGTCGTTGGTCATAAAAGAAGTGGATGATAAAGGGAAGCTTAGAACCATTGGTTTAAAGCATCTAGAGTGATTAATAGTAGGGTAGCTATGTAGCTATTTGCCGTCATTATTCACAAAAGACGTGTCATTTGACTTAAAAACTCGGCGACTTGTTTGTGTAAGTTTTCTCGATAAGCCCAATGATGCTTGACCTCGTAACTGGCCTCATTGGGCAGTAGTATTTTCATCAGCCCCATTTCTTCATAACGCTTGGCTAAATCATTAGGCAAGTAACCAACATGATGACCCGCCAGAATGAGCTGCGCGGTCGCCTCCATATGATAGGTAGTGGCACTCAAGGTTTTTGGACGGACATGATTGATACTCAAATCGGTAATATAGCCTCGTTTTATCCATGGATAGTTTTGTTCCAAATCCTCAAAAGTTAACCCTTCTGACCCATAAAACAATCGATGCTCGCGTCCACAGCAGACCACCTGCTTTTCAATAAATGCGGGCTGAAAAGTGAGTAGTGGTGGAAAACTGCCAAAATATCCCACACCAATATCACTCTCGTTGCTTAGCAGCTTCTCTAGCATGCTTTCAGGGCTTTGCACATCGATAGAAAAGTGGATAAGGGGATTGTCACGATAGCTAGCAGCCAAGCATTGGCGCAAAGCATCATAAAAAAACGTCGGCATCTGGTCAATGAGACACAGTCGGATATGACCGCCACGCACCGAATCTAATTGGCGAATATAGTGCAATTGATGTTGAAAACTGGCAACCGCTTCGGTAAAACTCAAACAGGCTTCATAAACCGCTGCGCCATCTTCTGTCAGCTTAAAACCTGCGCGTCCGCGATGACAAAGCGTCATACCTAAGCGATCTTCTAAATGGGTCAAATGACCACTAATGACAGAGGTCGTCACATTTAAGCGAGACTGTGCGGCTGTCACGCCCTGACACTCTACAATCGCCATAAAGCTGCGCAAGGTTTTGATGTCTATTTTTATCAATTCATCTAGCATCGGTCATTATTCCTCAGTAGCTATGATGTCTATCAAAATGAATCTTATATTTATCACTTTTCTAACATCAAATTTATATCAAACTTCTGATAATAACGGTTAAATCTAAATTACTACGAAAAATAAGAAGTTTACTTCTAAACTTTACCATGGTCTGACTTCAAATATTTAGGTATTGTCAAAGCATATAAAAAATTGCCTATTTTAAACAAACTGAAACAAGGATGTGATTTATGAAATTCAATCAACCATTAAGCGGCAACGATATGCCAAGATTTGGCGGCTTTGCTTCTATGATGCGCTTGCCGACTCAAGCTGATGCAGAAGGGTTAGATGTGGCGTTTGTGGGTGTGCCTTTAGATATTGGTGCGTCAAACCGTAGCGGTGCGCGATTGGGTCCACGACAAATTCGTGATGAATCACGCATGATTCGTCCCTATAATGTCGCCACTCGTGCAGCGCCTTTTGAGTCTTTACAAGTTGCTGATATCGGCGACGTGCCTATCAATACTTTCAACTTGCTAAAAAGCATTGATATCATCGAAAAATTCTATACTGATAAAATCGTGAATCATGGTGCTATTCCATTGACGTTGGGCGGCGATCATACCATTGCCTTGCCTATCTTACGTGCGCTTGCCAAAAAACACGGCCCTGTCGGCATGGTGCATATCGATGCGCATGCAGATATCAACGATGAGATGTTTGGCGAAAAAATCGCTCATGGTACACCGTTCCGCCGTGCTGTCGAAGAGAACTTAATCGATGGTAACCGCGTGGTACAGATTGGCTTACGTGGTACAGGCTATAGCGCCGAAGAGTTTGATTGGTCAACCCAGCAAGGCTTTCGTGTGGTGCCTGCCGAGGAATGCTGGTACAAGTCGCTGACGCCATTGATGGCAGAAGTACGCGAAAAGCTCGGTGATGGCCCCGTCTATTTAAGTTTCGATATCGATGGTATTGATCCTGCGTTTGCACCGGGTACGGGCACTGCTGAAATCGGTGGCTTGACCTCAACGCAAGCGATAGAAATCATTCGCGGTATGCGCGGACTTGATGTGGTGGGTGGCGATTTAGTAGAAGTGTCACCGCCGTATGATCCATTTGGTAACACCTCAGTATTGGCGGCAAACTTGCTGTTTGAGATGCTATGTATCTTACCGGGTGTGCGCTATGACGATAAGGTAAAGGCGGTGTATTAAGAATAATTTATAATCGCAAACTGCTTTTTATCAAGCTGCTTTTTATAAGGGATTAAAGGGCAGCTTGGGTTTAACACTGAACAACTTATTTAAACGCGATTGAACTTTTTAGGATGATTAACTCATGACGCAAACGCTTCAAACATCTTCTTCAGCGCCCGCCAAGCCGTCTCTGACATGTGGTGAGCTGCTCGTACAGTGGCTAGAGTATTATGGGGTAGAGACCGTATTTGGTATTCCGGGTGTGCATACGGTCGAGCTATATCGTGGTCTACCAAACACCAACATCCGCCACGTGACGCCGCGTCATGAACAAGGCGCGGGGTTTATGGCTGATGGCTATTACCGAGCGTCTGGCAAAGTCGGGGTATGCTTTATTATCACAGGCCCCGGTATGACCAATATCATGACAGCCATGGCGCAGGCGTTGGCAGACTCTATACCGATGCTAGTGATTTCTAGTGTTAATAAAGTGGCAGATACGGGCAGCGGTGAAGGGCACTTGCATGAATTGCACGATCAGCAAGGCATGGTCAGTAAGGTTACACTCATGAGCAAAACTATTTGGCAGCCTGAATCGTTACCCAAGGTCATCGCTGAAGCGTTTGCATTATTTAATGGCGCACGTCCGGGGCCAGTGCATATCCAGTTGCCCATTGATGTGATTACCGCCGATGCCAGTCATGTTGCTAAGCCCTCTGATTATTTAAATAACTTTGTAAAAAAATCGACTGATGCACATGGTTTAACGTTACCTCAAGTAATGAGACCGCTGCCCAATCTTGCGCAATTAGATTTGATCGTTGAATCTCTAAAAGCGGCAAAAAATCCAGTGATACTTTATGGTGGTGGCTGCGTCGATGTCGATCATGACGCGCAAACCCTAGCAGAGCTTATCGATGCACCGACGTTTTTGACCATTAATGCCAAAGGTTTGCTGCCACCTAGCCACCCATTAAGTTTGGGTAGCAATCAGTCATTAGAGGCAGGTCGCGCCGTTATTGCTGAGGCTGATTGGGTATTGGCGATTGGTACTGAGCTGGGTGAGACTGATTATGATGTGTTCTTTAATGGTGAATTCAAAATCAATGGCACGCTGATTCGTATCGACTGCGATGCCCAGCAATTACAGCGTCCTTTTAGAGCCGATATCGCGGTATTGTCCGATGCGCAAATGGCTATAAGTGGGCTGTGTAGCCGTTTAGAAAACCACGCGTTAAATCATCAAGCGGCGGTACGAGTAAACGAGGCAAAACAGTTACTTATAGAAGACATGACACCAGACTTTGCTGGGCAAAATGCGCTACTTCAATTGATTCGAGATGAAGTGAAAGACGTCATCTTCGTTGGTGATTCAACGCAGCCTGTCTATAGCGGCAATCTTGGTTTTGAGGCGTTAGCCACGCGTCGATGGTTTAACTCATCGACTGGATTTGGCACGTTAGGTTATGGTTTGCCTGCTGCCATTGGTGCCATGATTGGCTCAAACAGTCCAGTGGTCAGCTTGATTGGCGACGGCGGTATTCAGTTTACGATTGCAGAACTCATCTGTGCCGCCGAGCTTGAGCTGCCATTGATTGTGCTGCTGTGGAACAACCAAGGCTATGGCGAGATTCGTCGTTATATGGAAGAGGGTGGATTGCCACTAATCGGGGTTAATATTAAGACGCCGAACTTTGAGCCATTAGCCGCAGGATTTGGCGCAGGTTATCGCAGAATCACAGCCAAACAGCAATTGCTCGATGCTTTAAAAGAAGATATCAAGGGCAAGCAACCCATCATCTATGAAGTTGATGAAGCCGATGAATTTTTGATTGAAATGGGTAAAACATTCACCTGCTTTAGCTAATGTTAATACGTCAAATATAATAAAGGCTGGTCGCTCAAGGAAGAACGTCTATGATGCCACATGCTAACCGCTCGTCTGGTCGCTTGAGCACCTCGCTGGCAAGCTTATTAACGGATTTATCCGCGATTGTTGGCGCGACCAATGTATTGACCAAACCCAGCCAGCAGCAGTCGTATACACAAGGGGCGATTGCGGCTATCACGAATGCTGTCGTGGCAGTTGTGATACCAGACTCTCTTGTGGCACTATGGCGCGTCATTAATCTCTGTGCAGCGGCTGATGTGATTATTATTGCTCAGGCTGCTAACACAGGGTTGACCGGAGGCTCGACACCGTACGGAGAGTACGATCGAGCAGTCGTCGTGATTTCTATGCAACGATTGGGCGGTGTTCATCTGCTCAATGATGCAGCAGAGCTGGTTGCCTTGCCAGCGGCTAGCCTCCAGCAGTTGGAGTCTGAGCTTGCGCCGTTAGGGCGTGAGCCGCATTCAGTACTGGGCTCAAGTTGTGTTGGTGCTTCGGTGATTGGCGGTATTTGCAACAGCTCTGGCGGTATGTTGGTGCAGCGTGGTCCGGCGTATACCGAGATGTCGCTATTTGCCAAACGTAATGCCATGGGTGAGTTTGAATTAATCAATCACTTAGGCATTGATTTAGGTGCAGGTCCAGAAGAGATGCTTAAAAACTTACAAACTGGCACGTTCAATAAAAATCCAGAGAGTGCCAACAGTAAGTCCTGTACAAACCACCATTATCAACACAAGGTGCGTGATTGCGAGGCAGACACACCTGCCAGATTTAATAATGACCCTAACGGATTATATGAAGCCTCTGGTTCAGCAGGCAAAGTCATCGTCTTTGCGGTTCGAGTCGCGACATTTGCCAAACCGACGCAAGAACAAACGTTTTATATCTCGACCAATGACGCCGATACTTTGACCACACTCAGGCAACAGTGGTTAAAAAGCGAGCTAAACCTGCCTATTTTGGCAGAATATATGCACAAAAATTACAACGATATTACCATGCGCTATGGTCGCGATACTTGTTTGAGTATGCGAAAACTACCAGCCAGTAAAATAGGAGCGTTGTATCGGTTACAAACCAAGATTGGCTACTATTTGGATAAATGGCGACTGCCTCAGACTTTACCAGATCGGATGCTACAAATGACTGGTGTTTTCATGCCGCCGTCATTACCCAATTCTTTGGCAGAGCAGGCGAGCTCCTATCGTTATCATTTAATCATTAAAGTCGCGGATGGCAATAATACGGACGATGATAATAGCAATGATAACCGCAGTCATGGTCATATTGTCGCTGCCCAAGCATTTTTACAGTCCCATATGCAGCAGCATCAAGGCGTCGTACATCTTTGTACAGCAGCAGAATCCCAAGCATTATTGGTGTTTCGTAGTGCGGCAACCGCTGCCATGTTTCGTTATCACAACCTTAACCACACAAAGTTTGGAGAGCTGTTGTCTACCGATATTGCCTTACCAAGGAATGCCGTAGATTGGGATGAAGTGCTACCTATTGACTTACAAAAGCAGGTCAGTAAAACCTTTTATTTGGGGCATTTTTTCTGTCATGTCATGCACCAAGACTATCTGCTACACCCTGAGGTAGATGCAAAAAAATTCAAGGATGAGCTGTTGGCGTTTTATGATCGACGTCGTATCGAGTACCCTGCTGAACATAATGTGGGTCATGTCTATACCGCAAAACCTGCACTACATACTTTTTATAAAAAACTAGATCCGACCAATTCGCTAAATCCAGGCATTGGTCAGACAGCAAAATGGAAAAATTGGCGATCGTCGCCCATCAAGGAGGAATTAAATGACGAATTATCTCGATAAGTCGCAGCAACCGATATTAGGAAACGATGTTGTCGATTCAGAAACGCCGCAAGGAGAGCAGTGGCGTGCGTCAATGTGGAAGTTTTTATTGTTTTCAGCACTGGGCATTGCACTATTTATTATTCCGTTTCAATGGGACGGAAAGGTTACGATTTTATTGGGTGTGTTAACGGACGCTTTGCAAGCTTTGCTGGGCGGTTCTGTCGTTTATGTGGCAATGGCAATCGTGACGACTTCCTTTCTTGGGGCGTTGGCTGTGAAGGTGTTAAAACCCAACCTGCATGAAGACTCTATGGTCAAAAAACTCTTCGATGTTGATTGGTTTTGGCTCACCGCCCGATTGCTAGGGATGGTGTTTGTCTGGATGATTTATCTGCAAGTCGGCCCTGAGTTTATTATTAATCGTAATACAGGCGGCGTTATTTTCGAAGATTTGATTCCAATTTTGATTCCTTTGTTTTTCTTCGCCATTTTATCGTTGCCGTTTTTGACAGATTTTGGTTTGATGGAGTTTTTGGGCACACTGGCGAGCAAAATATTTGTCAAACTGTTTAAGTTGCCAGGACGCTCAGCGGTAGATGCGATGTCCTCTTGGTTTGGCGCGGCTTCTATCGGCTTGCTAGTCACCATGCAGGAGTATGATAAAAGCTACTATAGCCAGCGTGAAGCGGCGATTATCGCGACGACTTTTTCGGTGACTTCGATCGCTTTTACTTATGTCGTCGCCAAAACCATCGGCGTGGACGATAACTTCGTTTATTTTTATCTGACCATTGCTTTAACAGGCTTTATCGCTGCGATTATTATGCCGCGTATACCGCCACTTTCCTTAAAGCCTGACACCTATCATTCTGGCAAAAGTATGCTCGATGAAGGGATTCCTGCTCAGTACACGACCTACCAATGGGCGGTCAATCGTGCTGTGACGCGCGCACACTCAATGCCAAGTCTGGGTCAAGTGTTCAAACGTAGTGTAAAGAATTTATTCGATATCTATTTTGGGCTAATCCCCGTGATTTTCGCAATTGGTACGATTGGTCTGGGCTTAGCCGAATATACGCCTGTGTTTAAATGGTTGTCTGCACCGTTAGTGCCATTGCTTGATTTGTTGCAGATTCCAGAGGCAGCAGAGGCGGCTCCAGCGATGATTATGGGCTTTGCGGATATGTATTTGCCAGCCTTGGTCGGCAAAAGTATTGAGAGTGAGATGACAAGATTCATCGTTGGTGCATGTTCTATTACTCAGATTATTTATATGTCTGAAGTGGGCGCGCTGATTTTGAAATCAAACATCAAGCTTAATGTGTTAGAGCTGTTTATGATTTTTATTCTTCGTACTCTGATCAGTTTGGTGGTGATTACCTCCGTGGCGCATTTACTTTATTAGCCATGTAGCCAATATCAACCCAGCCTCTAGCATAACGATAATGTGCCAAATAATTGGTTTATCTAACTAAAGAATAAACCGATTACTTAGCCAATGATTGACAGAGGCACTTATAAATACAATTAAAGACAATAGGTGTAACAACAATTATATCAAACCATATAAGGTGATTGACCATCATGGAAATGACGAATGCTAACATTTTAACGAGAGAACGCGCTATACAAACGGTTAAAGATGAAGTGATGTTAAATGCAGCCTATATAGATGGCAAATGGATGACTATTGAAGCACCTGCTACCGATACTGCTGATGCTGATGCTGATGCTGATGCTGATAGCTATGATTCGAATTATGATTCAAGTTATGATTTATATGATTCAAATTCGGGAACAATCATCGCTACCACTCGATTGTGTACCAAGGTACAGGTAGAAATGGCAGTCAATGCGGCTTCTGCGGCGTACCCATCTTGGTCGCAAACCGCTGTAAGCGAGCGCGCATCGTATCTCAATGCCATTGCCGAGAAGATGGAGCAGCAGTTTGACAAATTGGTGGGATTGTCTGTATTAAATAATGGTAAGCCCATTGAAGAGGCAAAAATAGACGTGAGCGATGCCATTGCCTGCTATCGCTATTATGCCAATCTCATCACAGCACAAGCGACTTGGTCGGAGGTATCTACTAGCGAGTCAGGCATACGTTTGCTAAAAACGTATGCACCTATTGGTATTTGCGCCCTTATTGTCCCGTGGAATTTTCCAATGGTGACCACTGCTTGGAAGTTAGCTCCTGCATTGGCTGCAGGCTGTACGGTGCTATTAAAGCCCTCCGAGGTGACATTATTGCCAGAGTTGATGCTGGGCAATATATTGTCTGCTATTAAACTACCGAAAGGAGTCGTTAATATTTTACCGGGTGCAGCTGAAGTGGGCGCAGCCATGACCTGCCATCCATTAATCGACAAAATTTCTTTTACTGGTAGCAACGCCGTTGGTGAAAAGGTAATGAGCCAAGCGGCAAAAGGTATCAAAGATATCAGTCTAGAGCTGGGCGGTAAGTCAGCCATCGTCGTATGTGCAGATGCTGATATCGACCACGCTTGTGATTTAATCATCGGTGGCATATTTACCAATGCCGGTCAGATCTGTTCAGCCACCTCAAGACTGCTCGTTCATGAAAGCATTGCTCAGTCGTTGTTCGATACATTAAAAGTTAAGACAGAAAATTTGCAAATGGGTGATGGCTTTGACACTGACACGCAAATGGGTCCACTGGTTAGTGAGCAGCAACTAAATCAAGTAAAAAAATATTTCGACCTTGCTACTGCCGAAAACCTGATTTGTCTCACAGGTGGTGAGGTCTTAAATCGGCAAGGGTATTTTGCGATGCCGACGATTTATACCAATGTTCCAGTGACCAGTCAGTTATGGACAGAAGAGGTTTTTGGGCCGGTCTTAGTGAGTCAAACGTTTACCGACCATGCCGAGGCGATTGCTTTGGCCAATGATAGCCAGTTTGCTTTGGCCGCGAGCATTGTCAGCGCTGATGAAACGGCGGCCGTAGAGATGGCGCTACAGATTCAAGCGGGTCATATCTGGATCAATGAACAGCAAATTGTACTGCCAGAATCAGGATGGGGCGGGTTTAAGCAAAGCGGTATCGGTCGTGAGCTGGGTGTAGATGGCTTGTCTGCGTATCAAAAAAGTAAGCATGTGCTGTTGAGTCATTAAACGTTGGGTGCTTTCATATCTTATTTAGCCAGTGACATTGTTACCAATGGCTAAATAAGATATTTGCTTTGTAAATTAACTTTACTGGACTAAGAATGCCATTCGATATAAAATTGAGCAATCATTCAAATTTTATCGCTGTGCTTATTTTTATATGAGATTACAGCTTTTGAGATGGAAAAACTATGTCACGTACCGTACTTTATAACCGTCAGGATGCCTTAGAACGCGCGTTACAGCTTTTTTGGCAAAAAGGCTTTCATGCTACTTCGTTAAAAGACATAGAAGAGGCGCTCGATATGCGTCCAGGAAGCATTTATGCTGCGTTTGGCAGTAAAGATGGATTATTTCAAGAAGCGTTAGACTACTATGCTCGCCTAGGTTTGAGTGAGCTTGAGCGGGTAATGGGCGCTTATCAATCGCCGCTGTTGGGGTTAGCCGCTTTCGTGCGTCAGCTGGGCGGTATTCGTGATAAAGGGCTGCCGAGTCAGGCTTGTATGTTAGTCAAAAGTTTACTGGAGCTTGGTGCTCGTGAGCAGACAGCGCTACAAAAAGTTGAAATGCTGCTGGCAGGTATGGAGCTGCGTTTTATAAATTACTTTACCGAAGCACAGCGGCTGGGTGAATTGGATACTGAGCTCGACGCGACTAGACTTGGACGACGACTACAGGCGGAAATCATGGGGCTGCGTGCTTTTGCGCAGCGTGATGTCGAGAGTGCAGCGGTGCAAGCGTTGGCTGAAGATATGGCGCTCTCTATAGAAGCGCTGCGTATTGATAAACCTGTTGGCGAGTAGTGCATGTTGACCATTTGCAAATAAGCACTGCTAAAGGGTTATTGCCGATGCTGCTAAAGGGTTATTGCCGATTAAGTAAGGCTGATTGCTAAGATATTTTTGGTATGAAAAAAGGGTTTTAGAGTTACTGTATAGCCCGAGACTATATAGTAACTCTAAAACCCTTAGTCTTGAAAACTCAACCATCAACAGATGGTTTAGTCTGGCATGTCAGCCAACTGCTGCAATATGCTTTTATAATTCTCAACACCTTGAGCACCGCTAATTAAATGACGCTCATTGAAAACCATAGATGGCACACTTTGAATGCCTTGTTGCTGCCAATGCTGCTTTTCTTTTTCTACCGCTGCAGCAAATTGCTGGTCTTCTAAGATCGCCAGTGCTTCGCTACGATCCAGTCCAACATCGGCCGCAACATCGGCAAGCACACTATAATCTGATATATTTTGATTATCGACGAAGTGTGCGACGAACAATGCTTGCTTTAGCTCGTGCATACGCCCTTGTTGATCGGCCCAATGCAGCAACTGATGCGCATTAAAAGTATTGTAAGTACGAAAGTCATCGGTAAACTGAAAATTAAATCCAGCTTCAGCACCTGCTTCGGTCATTCTAGCTCGGTTCTCTTGAATGTCTTCAGCAGTCGTACCGTACTTCTCCATGATATGCTCACGATAGTTTCGTCCTTCGTGCGGTGTATTAGGATTTAACTCAAATGGATGCCAGTGAATCTCGTGTGGAGTGTTGGTTTGTTTTAATGCCTCGGCTAGTTGACTATAGCCGATAGCGCACCAAGGGCAGACCACGTCCGACACGATATCTATTCGTAATGGCTTTTTTAAATTACTCATAGTGGCTCCTTATGTGGTTCTTATATAATTAGACAGCTTTATGCCATTCAAACTTTTGGAAAGGCTTGTCGATTGGCGTGTTGGCCAAATGGTTAGTGTAGTTACTCATCACTTTTTGAGCCGCTGCAAGAACCACTTCCAAAATCTGACGTTTAGTAAAGCCTGCATCTAAGAATGCTTGCACTGCGTCATCATTTACATTACCACGATCACGAACGACCGATAGCGTAAAGTCGCGTAATGCTTCTAGTTTTGGAGTTGGTAGTGGTGTCTCATTACGTAATGCATCAGTAATGGCGTCGTCTACTTTCATGCTTTTTGCGATACCAGTATGAGCGGGTACACAGTAATGGCACTCATGCTCTACGTTGATGGTTTGCCATACGACCGTGACTTCCTCATCATCAAAACTGCTGTCTAAAAACAGTTGATGTAGCTGTTGGTAGCCTTCGAGCAAGCCAGGCGCTTCAGCCATGACGGCATGTAGATTAGGTACCATGCCAAATGCTTTGATAGATAAATCAAGCAAATCTTTGCTTTCTGCTGGGGCTGTGTCTTTGTTGTGTAGGGTAAGTTCAGTCATGTGAAAATCCTTATGAGAATTATTAGTGAATTGTTGTAAAAGTAAGTGTGTATAAGCGGCTTGAAAATTTATTATGTAGTTGAGTGATTGCTCAATTTTATAAGTGAGATTTTTGTGAGTCGCTCAACAACTGCAGCCACTATAATCCATTTTGAGCAATCGTTCAAATAATATTTGAGTGAATGCTCAAGTTGTTTGTAACTTTGACTTACATTCAAAGCTAGACGGCATCGCGACAGTTATTTGTTTTTCTTAACCAAGTCATTGCTAAATGGCATTGTTAACAATCCCCATAGCGAGGCATTTTGTTTGGCTGCTGGGTATTCTTTTAGTCCAATATCTAGCTCATTATCAGACTGCTTTGCTTTACCCTTATAACTACCAAAAATCCAATCCCACCAGATGACACTAAAGCCATAGTTTGAGTTGGTCTCACTGACGCGTTGACTGTGGTGAATACGGTGCAAAATCTGGGTCATTAATATTAAGCGCAGCGGTTTTTCAAGCGCAGGTGGCAGGCGAATATTGGTATGGTTAAATATTGCTAAGCCATTTAACGCAATCTCAAATATCAATACGGCGATGGCAGGAACACCCAATAAGCTGACGGCAACGAGCTTTACTAGAATGCTTAAAACGATTTCAATGGGATGAAATCTAAGCCCTGTACTGGCATCGACATGTGCATCAGCGTGATGGACTTTATGTAAACGCCATAGCATAGGCACGCGGTGAAATAATCGATGCTGCCAGTAAATGATGATGTCGAGCAATATCAAGCTTAGTATGATGACTAGGATACTTGGCAAATTGATGATATTAAATAGACCAATGCCATGCTGCTGATTATACAGCGCCACAGCCGTTAGACCGACAGGCACCGCTAGACGAGCAATAACTGACGAGATAAAAACCAAGCCAAAGTTAGCGAACCAGCGTTTGCTGCTTTTGATCGGTGCTTGACGTGCAGGCATGCGCCATTCTATCAGCATCATAATCACTAAAATGCTTAAAAAGAACCCAAGCCGCCACCATACTTCGTTAGTCATTAGCTGCCTCTTAACTTATTCTATTTATATACTGTTTTTATCTATTTCTAGCTGTTTAAGGGTATGGTAGCCGCCATGGATACGGGTAAAAATCGTAATCGCGCAGGCAGTGGCAAAAATGCTGGCAAGTAATACAAAGTGCTGTGGCCACAGGCAAAAAGCAACAAACAGCGCAATGGTTTCGGTGCCCTCAGTCAAACCGTTTAAATAATAAAAGCTTTTATATTTAAACTGTGGTTTATCCAGTGTAAACTTTTCCGCAGCAATGGCAAACGCTAAAAAGCTAGAGCCTGTGCCAATAAAGGTGGCGAGTAATAAGGCGCCAGCAATGGCATTCTGCTCAGGATTCGCCAAGATGAATCCCAGCGGAACTGCTGCATAAAAGAGAAAGTCGAGCGTAATATCTAAATAGCCGCCTGCGCTAGAGCTTTGCTTTGCATAACGGGCTAAAGCGCCATCGAGACCATCAAAAATACGATTCAATGCAATGACTGCCAGTGCGCCATACCAAAGCTCAAATGCGAGTAACGGCAAGGCTAACATACCGATTAAAAAGCCTGCCACCGTGAGTTGATCAGCCGTAATACCGCGTTTGTGCAAGACAACGACGACAGGGCTTAGTATCGGCTTAATCATGGGCGTAATAAATTTATCTAGCATGCGCTTACCTTTTGGATTTCGCTTTGATGTTTAGATCTAGAGCTACAAGTCTAAAAGTATAAGCCTAAAACTACAGGTCTAAATGAATAACTTTACCGTTTGCGGCCTCAGCATCGCTATAATCGTGCGTGACCATGATGGCGGGAAGTTTATGAGTGCGGATTTGCTCAAACACCAGTTGCCGCGTATCTACTCGAAGTTGGGTATCAAGCTTGCTAAAAGGCTCATCGAGTAGTATCGCTTTTGGTGCGCTGAGCAAAGTTCGCAGCAGCGCCACGCGTGCTTGTTGTCCGCCTGATAAATTGTCAGGATGGCGATTTCCCATACCTGCTAGACCAACTTGTTCAAGTGCCTGCTCTATTTTTTCACGGCGCTGTTTTTTATTGAGCTTCTCAGCGCTATTCTTATTGTCTTGAGGCATCGCAAAAGCAATATTACCGGCGACCGATAAATGCGAGAACAGTAGCGCATCTTGATACAGTACCCCAATATGACGCAGGTGCGTCGGCAGATGGCTTACCTTTTCATCATTTAACCAGACCTCACCAATAGCGGTAAAACCATTTGGTAAAGTGCCTGTTAGCCAGTTCAATAAGCTTGATTTGCCACTACCAGATGGGCCCATGACAGTCAATATTTCACCACCAGCAATCTGCTCATCTAGGCTCAGTAATAGCTCGCCTTGTCGATATAACTGCAAGTTTTTTATCTGTAAAGAGGATTGCATCAAGAGCCCTTTATCTGCGTTTTTATAGTGAGTTGTTTTTCAAAATCAGTGCTATTTAGAGTCAGTGCTCTTCAAAACGAATATATTTCAAAAAACGTTTTAACGGCTGCTATTTTTACCACTTTTAAAGAAATATTTGGGCAATATCCAAGCCAATATAAAACCAATTAACGGTAGCGCCATTTGGATGATGGCATACACCGCACTGGTGCGTCTACTGGCACCATTGGCAAGGGTCACCGCTTCTGTGGTAATAGTGGCGATGCGTCCGCCGCCTGCCAATAATGTCGGCAAGTATTGACCAAAGCTAATCGCCAAACCAAGAGCGATAGCAATCAAAATCGGCGCAAACAACTGCGGTAATTTCACCTGTAAAAATACTTTAGCAGGCGTTGCACCAAGGCTCGCGGCTACATGAGCGAAACGCGGGTCTAGACGCCTGTAGCTGCTGGCGAGCGATAAAAACACATACGGCAGTACAAAGAGCAGATGGGTAAATGCCACATTAAAAAACGCCGTTTGATTATTAACCAGTTGTTGTAGCCAAACCAAACCAAATAAAAAGGCAATGCTGGGCACTAACAGCGGCAAATAGATAATGAAACTGGTAAATGTTGAAAGTGGTTTTTGATTTAATTGCTCCGCTTCTAAACACAACAAAGTCAGCACAATGGCAAATATCGTACTCACGATACCGATAGTAACGGTATTAAATAACGGAGTACCCATTTGTGTAAAGGCGTTTTGAAAATGCAATAACACCAACTGCTCTGGCAAGACGGCTGGAAAGCGCCAGAAACCAGCTACTGACCACATTAACAGACCAATGAGCGCCAGCAAGATAAAGCCAATCACCACAGTGGTCAACGCTGCCGTGATTTTTTGCCACAGTGCATCGGCATAGTTGCGCTTGCCGTTTATCAAGGTGCCATTAAAGCAAGTTTTTATCGCTCTCTCAGCGCCTAGCCACAAGCCGATTAAACCACCCGTCAAAGCCAGCTGTAATAACGCGCCTGCCGAGGCTTTTATGCGTAAGTTTAAATCAACATCGTTAAACCATTGCATGATAGTGACCGCCAGTGTTGGCGGCGTGTTCGGACCCAATATCAATGGCATCTCTATGCTGGCACTGGCATAGGCGAGCACGGCTAAGATAGGCAAACGTAAAAAAGGATAGAGGACAGGCAGTACCGCTTTAAAAAAGGCAGTAATGGGGTAATAGCCGAGATTTAACGCGACCTTATACTGCTGACGTAGCTTTTTACCAAGCTCTGGTTGTGCCAAAGCACCTAGTGCCATGAGTAATAAAAATGGCAGCTCTTTCAACGTCAAACCAAAGATAATACTGATACCGTAGGGATCATGTGGAAATATACCGTCTGGAGCCAATTCCCAGCCGCTTAGCCATGGTGAAATGAAGCGTGAAAACATACCAGAAGGCGCAATTAAAAAACCAACCGCAATGGCTGCTGCTGCATGAGGAATGACCAAGATTGGACTCAGTAAACGCTCAATACGGGTCAGCCAAACACTATTAAAAAACGCCGCCAAAATCATTAAGGTCATGACAAAAGCGAATAGCGTGCTGATTAATCCAGTAGCGATGCTTAAAGCGACCATTTGAGTAAGACCAGGCGTCTGCCAGAGGTCTTGGAATCCTTGTAGATTAACAGTCGTTTTCTCAAGTGCAGGTACCCAGCTAAAGGCAGGCAACAGCACGCAAACCAAACCACCGAGTACCGGTAATATCAGTAGCAGCAGTAAAAATGTCGGACTCAAGGAGACGATACGCGTAAATAAATCTGTTTTATAAGGCGCGGTTATGCCAGTAATTGTTGCAGAATGAACTTTTTCTTTTGCCGTTTTATTATTAGTATTTTTGCTCATGGGCTGACCCCATAGCGTGTTTGCCAGCCTTGCTTGATAGCATCGACCCAGCTTGGATGTGGTTCACTCACGGTACGTTTGATGCTATCAAAGGGTAGGGTGCTAGGGTGCGGTTTACTGTCTTTAAATAGCGCTTGTTGCTCGGGGCTGAGCGTAGATGGAATGAGTACCGTTTTATCACCCCATACCGCAGGCGTTTGCTTTTTTGCCTGTGCTTCTGGACTCATTAAAAAGTTTGCAACTAGCTGCGCGGCTTGCGGATGGCTGGCGTTATAAGGAATGGCCACAAAATGAGTGTTACTCAAACTGCCATCGCTCATCGCATAGCTACGAATGCTCTCGGGTAAATCATACCGCTGCACGGCCGCGGGCACTTCAGGTGCAGAAAAAGTAAAGGCCAAGCTAAGCTCGGTATCATCGACCAAACGCCGCATGTGCGCGCCCGTTTGCACAAATTGCTCACCCTTACGCCATAGAGTGGGATGTAAGTCATCTAAAAATGCCCATAAAGGGGCTAATACCATATCTGTATTTTGCTCAGTGGCTGGCAGGTTGAGCTGTGCCTTAATATTTTTGCCTGTCTTAGCATCATTTTGCTCGTGCAGCATGACTAAGGCGTATTTTAAAAAGCTCATGCCTAAAAAGTCAGGCGGCTTTGGATAACTAAAGCGTCCAGGATTTTGCGCCGTCCAATTGACCAGCTCATTTAAAGTGGTTGGTGGCTTGTCAGTTGATAAGCTGTCGTAATAAAAGGTTAGTGAGGCTTGACCCCATGGCGCTTCCATACCATTGGTCGGCACACCAAAATCAAAGTTAACGGCAGGGTTGTTCTCTGGATCAGTCAACGCAAAGTTAGGCAGCTTATTTGCCCATTGTTTCAGTAATAATGAATTCTCACTCATGGTGGCAAAGTTGGCGCCATTTATCCAGATGAGATCCACGCTGCCTTTATCATTGTTGTTGGCGGACTTTTCTGCAAGTACACGACTGACGGCTTCACTGGTGTCGCTCAATTTCACATGGACTAAATTAATATTATATTTATCATCGACTTGCTTGGCAGCCCACTGTAGATAGGCGTTGATCTGTGGATCACCGCCCCATGCATAAAAGTAGACGTCTTGATTGCTACCTTGCGCCTCTATTTGCTGCCAAGATGATAAATTTTGATTAAGGTTACCAGTAGTGGGTGAGGCAGTGCTTGCTGATATACCAGCACAAATGCTAAGCACCATAGCATAGGTGCTATAGCGGCTTAGGTTTTTTAACGTGGTCAAAGCGGGCAGAGATTTGATAACGTACATTTAAGTTTCCGTTATGATGATATGTTTTTAGCGCAGTGAATAAAAACCCACCTAACCTCGACGCCATGTATGGTATTTCTCAAGCCAGTTTAATATCGTTTCGGGCGCATGATTGCGTTTCCATTCACCAGCCGCGTATTTGTTAGCCTCTGCCCATGTCGGGTACATATGAATGGTGCCGAGTATTTTGTTCAGCCCTAAACCGTGCTTCATCGCCAGTATGAATTCTGGCATTAAATCCCCAGCATGTTCAGCGACAATGGTCACGCCAAGTATTTTATCTTTGCCTTTAGGGGTAATGACTTTGATAAAACCATGATTGGCACTTTCCGTCACCGCGCGATCTAAATCTTTAAAGTCGTAGCGGGTAATTTCAAAATCGATACCTTTTTCGATAGCTTCTTGCTCATTTAAGCCCACGCGTGCGACTTCTGGATCGATAAAGGTTGTCCACGGAATCACACGGTAATCTACTTTAAACTTCTTTAAATGTCCAAACAAACCATTTACGGCAGCGTACCATGCCTGATGGGAAGCCACATGAGTAAATTGATAAGGGCCAACGACATCACCTGCCGCGTAGATATTGGGATAGAGGGTTTCTAAATAGTCATCCGTCTCGATGGTACGCTCCGTTTCGATGCCCAAATCTTCAAGACCATAACCTTCTAAGCGGGCACTACGTCCAACGGCACAAAGCAATTCGTCATATTCAATAGCGATTTCTTGCTTGTTTTGACGGTCTTGCTTAACGGTACTGCTGCCTTGCGCTTCAACGATAATGAACTTTTTACCATCGCGCGCTTCACAACGAATCGCTTGATGCGAGGTTAAGACATTCACGCCGCTCTCAACGAGGACTTTCTGTGCAAATTCAGAGACTTCCACGTCTTCTTTTTTCATGAGACGCGCGCCTCTTTCGATCTGGGTCACATCGGAGCCTAAGCGTGCAAATGCTTGCGCCAGCTCAGAGCCGATTGGCCCACCACCAAGGACCACCAGCTTTTTCGGTGCTGCTTCTAATTCGGTAAATTTATTCCATATGGTGTCGCTGGTCACGTAGCCGGTTTCTTCCAAACCCGGCAAATCTGGGATAAATGGGCGCGCACCAGTAGCGATAACGATGGAACGTGCGGTGAGTGTTTGCGTGCCGCCATCGTTTAACGCAATCTCTACCGTCCACGGGTCGATGAATTTGGCATAGCCTTTTAATACTTCGACACCCAAGTCCGTATAACGCTCGACGCTATCATTTGGGGCGATGTCAGCGATGACTTTATGGATGCGGGTCATGACGTTCTTAAATGAAAATTCTGGTGGGGTATTTTCTAAGCCGTAACGCTCAGCATGGCGCATTTGTTCTGCCACTTTTGCGCTTTTGATGAGGGCTTTACTGGGTACACAGCCATAGTTTAAGCAGTCACCGCCCATCTCGCCCGCTTCGATTAAGGTTACTTTTGCTCGGACGGTCGCCGCGATATAGCTAGTGACTAGCCCGCCAGCACCTGCGCCAATCACGATCATGTTCCGGTCGAATTTTTTAGGTTTGCTATAGTTTTTATAGACGCGGCGTTTTTTTAGCATATTTAATATGCCTTTTGCGATTAATGGGAAAAAACCTAACAACGCAAATGAGACGATTAAATTAAACGATAAAATCCCCGACAAACTGTCAATTTGCGCCAATTGCGTACCAGCATTAACGAATACAAAAGTACCCGCGAGCATACCGATTTGGCTTACCCAGTAGAATGTCCTCGCTTTAATCGCGGTGACACCCATGAGTAAATTAATCAAAAAGAACGGAAATATCGGCACTAAGCGCAGGGTAAATAAGTAAAATCCGCCTTCTTTTTCGACGCCAGCATCAAGGGCTGCTAAGCGCTCAGGAAAGCGCTGTTTAATCGTATCACGCAGTAAATAACGTGAGGTTAAAAAGGCGAGTGTCGCACCAATACTGGAGGCAAATGAGGCGACCAATAAGCCTTGCCATAAACCAAATAATGCGCCAGCTGCCAAGGTTAAAATAGCGGCACCCGGTAAGGATAGGGCGGTGACGACGATATAAAGTAAAAAGAATCCACCGATAATCAATAGTGGTGATTGCATTTTATAGTCGTTAAATTGTGCCATTGAGCCTTTTAAGCCGTCAAGCGTCAGTAATTGATTGAGGTCAAAGTAGAAAAAGCTTGCTGCTAATATTAATATTAACAGTATTAACAATATTCTTTTAATCATAAAATATCCGGCTAAGTAGTAGAGCGAAGGCTAAAGTCATCGTCATTCTTTTATGATTAAGAACCTTGACCATGTTAGTGGTAATGACAAGTTAGTGGTAACGATAATTGCGTTAAGTTTTTTGCATGGTTTGTGCATTTATATACAATAAAACAGCTAACTCAATAGTCTTCATAGTATAGAGCTTGAGTTTCGGAGGCTAGTATTTATATTTTTGCATGTTCAACCCAGCCCAATCTAACGATAAATATGACTGATATTTAGGCTAAAGAAACTTTTTTGCCCAAGGTTAAGGTATCCCAATCTCTCATTAAGAAAAGCGCCAAACACGCAGCCAACATCGGCCATGCTGCAAAGAACAACAAGTTATCAAAAGGCTTGAGATATAAGCCAAAGGTTGAGAACGTTGAAATCGCATGAAGTAGCAAGATAATGCCGTAAGTCCAAGTTTTGAATAATCCTGTGACAAACAACAGAATGAGGATGAATTGAGCCGCGCCAATGACATAAAACACGGTGTCGCCTATACTTTCAAAACCATAAAAACTAGAAAAGACGCCTGCGGCATGATCAGGATTAATCAGCTTATCTAAAGTCCAGACTAAAAAAACAATGAAAATACCCAGTCGAAGCAATAACAGTGAAAGAGGGAGATGTTTTGGCATAAGTTATTTCTTCTTAATAAGCGTTAAAAGTGAGTGCAAAAGAGCTTGGTAAGTCTAATCAATGACATATATGGCAATGACTACTATTGTCAGGCAGTAAGCATGAATAAAGTATTTATTTTGAGTGATTACTCAAAATTAGACAAAATATTACCACTGAGTAGGTCAATAAACCGCATTGTAGTTGTTATTGAATGGTTGTTCAAGTTCGTAGCCTCAAGCATGCTACTGTTCCAGAGCATCGTTACGTTTTTCAACCAAAGCAGCAATGCTTGGTTAAAGGTGGTCGCTTTTCGTACAATAAAAAGCCTTTCATGGACTATTTCAGTCCATGAAAGGCTTTTGACCTGCATCATAAGTATGATGAAATTAAGCGGTTACCACATCAAGTCGTCTGGAATCACATAGGCGGCATAAGGATCATCTTCTGCCAGCACTTCTTCTGATGTATCGTTAGACACGACCATGAAGCCCTCCATTTTTGCATCGATGCGATCTGCCAACGGACGAGGAAGGAGTGCGTAGCCTTCTTCTAAGCGTGCAATCACCACATGACCGGCGACGATTTGGTCATATAGTTTTTGAGTGACAAAGATTTTTTTAACCTTAGCATTATCGACAAATTGATAATTGACATCGCCATTGGTATCGGCAATCTGATGCTGCTTAATCATCTGTACGATATTAGCCTTGAGCATCTTCGCTTCTAAAATACGTTGCTTTTCTTGATTGAGCTTTTGATCTTTCTCTAGTTTTTTCGCTTGGGCTTCTGCCAACGCTTTTTTCGCTTCCATGCTTTCTGAGTCACCAGTACGCTTGGCATGCTGAGTCTGCTTGCTGATTTTCTTGGCTTTTTTGCTATCCACCAATCCCGCTTTTAATAACTGAGCCTGTAGGGCATTTTTTGCCATAATTCCATCACCTAGATAAGGATACTTAAATCATAAATGCTAAAAAAACCATTGTAGCAAAATTCGCTACGGCATGTTGTTAGACGATAACAAGACTTTTTTTAATTATGGTAGAAGTGGACACACATCGCTGGCTGAAGCCATTTAAATTGGTTATTATCAAGGCAGTGGATACGCTTTTTTTGCCGTTATATTTTTTGGTAACCATGTTTTTTGGTAACCATGTTCTTTGGTAACTATGTTTTTCGGTGACCATATTTATAATGGTTATAGAAAGCTGTATAGGATTAAATCGTTAAATTTAAGGACGGAATATGACAACATCACAGCACATTTTAGCCTGTATAGACGGCTCGGCAGTGACTGAATCGGTTTGTGACTATGCAGCATGGTATGCCAGTAAGTTAAATTTACCTGTAGCGTTGTTGCATGTGAGTGAGGTTCCAGCCTCGACCAGACGCGATTTGTCAGGCGCAATAGGAGTCAATAGCCGCCAGTTTCTATTGGAGGAATTGACACAGTTAGACGAGCAAAGAGCGAAGGTGGTGAACAGTTATAGCAATGCTTTGGTACAAGACGCAAAAAGCCATATCCAAGGTAACTTTACTCAGGTCGATATTCGTATTTACCAACGTCGCGGCAAGCTGTTACCAGCCATTGAGCATTTTAAAGCAGAAAATCGTGCCATCGTCATGGGACGCCGAGGTGAAGATCACAAAAGCAGCCGTATTAATATCGGTAGCCAAATCGAAACCGTTGCCCGCGCATCTGACGTTCCTATATTGATTTGCTCAGAGACGTTCAAAGAACCCAGCTCATATATGATAGCTTTTGATGGTAGCAAAACCGCTATTAAAGCAGCATGGATGGTTGCGAGGAGTCCTGTGTTAAAAGGTTTACAAGGGCATATCGTCATGATAGGCAATCATAACGACGCGTCAAAACAAAGCTTAAGCGCCGCAGCGGCACAATTGGAGGACGCAGGTTTTAGCGTAGCGGCACATCATTTATCTGCCTCCGATGCCGTCGACGGCTTGTTAAGGTTTCAGGTAGAAAACAACATTGATATGATGGTGGTGGGTGCTTATGGACATTCGAAATTGCAACAATTATTCCTTGGTAGTACCACGACAGAAATTATCGCCAGCACGCTATCTCCTGTAATTTTAGTACGTTGAAAACTCGGTAAGGTTTATAATAGTGAGGTGCAATCATTGCGCCTTTAGCTGTCGATGACGTTCAGTGAGCATATCTGACGTTTGCTAAAGGATCATCTCATCATACTATTTTTGGACATGGTTTATGCTTATTCATGCAGACTTTACTCGCCGCGCTGCCCTTACACCTGAGCAACACCAGTGGATTAAGTCACCACAAAATGGGGTAGAGCGCGTGATGCTTGACCGTGTGGGTGCAGAAAAAGCACGTGCCACTAGCCTTGTACGCTATGCGCCCAATTCTTATTTTCCGCATCATCTACATCCGGGTGGTGAAGAGATTTTAGTATTGTCAGGTACTTTTTCTGCAGATGACAAACATTACCCAGCAGGTTGGTATTTGCGCAATCCACCGACCTCAGGACACAAGCCTTATAGTGATGAAGGCGCAGTGATTTTCGTCAAGCTACGTCAAATGCCAGTTGATGAACCTCATTATGTGGCTATCGATACTAAAGATAAGGCTCATTGGCAACAGCAGGGCAGTCGTGATGTTTGTCCTCTATTCTCAGGTGATAATGAGCAAGTGAGTTTGCAGCGTATCAAGGCAGGCGAGTTACTGTTTAATGAGGCAGTCTGTGGCGGTGCAGAAATACTGGTGTTAGAAGGCGAGTTGATAGATGAGGGTCAAGTTTATCAGCGCGGCGGCTGGATACGTCTGCCAGCAGGTAAGCATGCGCAAATACAGGCAGGATCTGAAGGAGCTACGGTGTATCTCAAGACAGGGCATTTAATGCAAGTGATAGGGTTGTAAGGGTAGTGATCACATTTTATGAGCAGCTCACCAGCTGCTCATATTCTACAATGTCACTATATTTTGCCACTATACTTTTATTTAGCCAACAAAAGTAGATAAGAAGTGGAGTAATGATTAGTAACACAAAATTTATCAATCATTACTCAAACCGCTTTCAAAACAGTTCAAAAATACAAAACGTCATTGCTTATCATTCTATACTTTGGGCATCCTCTCGTTTGACAATTTTATGCTGGTCTTCTGTACTATCGACTTTCCAATAGCTAGATATGTACAAATACGTTTTTGGTATTGGGCGATCTACCTTAAAATAATGGCGTAGAGCGCGCATACTATGGAACTCGCAAGCTGCCCAAACCGCAGGCTGTTCCTCAAGCCAAGTCAATGATTTGACGCAGTCAAGTAACGGGCTGCTTTCTGCATTTGGATGTGCATTTATTACCCAACGAATGTCAACGTTGTCTGGCTTCTTGAGTAGTTGCTTATCTGCTTCAGTGGTAATCTCAAGGACTGCATAGCCGCGTGCGTCAGCAGGTAGCTGGGTAAGATTGACGGTAATCGCCGGCAGCGCTGTCATATCACCGATCAATAAAAACCAATCAGCCTCATTGTTAATCAGCTTCTTTGGTCCAGGGCCTCCTACCAATATTTGCTCGCCCACTTGAGCGTTACGTGCCCATGCTGAAGCAGGGCCTTCTGTCTCATGCAACGCAAAATCGACATCTATTTCGTCATCACGTTGAACGCTGACGGTATAGGTGCGCATCAATGGTCGAGCCTCATCGCCTTGAGGGAATATCAGCTTAATGTACGCGCTTTCTTGATCTGCCGGAAAATCAGTCAGTCCAGCACCGCCAAGCGTGACACGGCACATATGTGGCGTGAGGTATTTACTGCCAATCACATCTAGCATTCTTGGGGTAGGTTTTGCCATATTAATACTTTCCTTTATTTAACTGTTTCATATTTTTAGCCCATTTATTAGATTTGGTTCAGATTGAGGACATTCTCTAGTAATGGTAAGTTCTACATTGCCTAAAAATTGGCTTTTAGGCTGACGGACATTTGGCGCTCAGGTCCCATCCAGCAATTGTTAATATCATAACAAGCGCCAACGTAGGTTTTATCAAAGAGATTGTTGACACTCGCGCCGACAGTGAGCATCGGATTGATTTGATAATTACCGCCAATGTCTACCAACGTCACGCTTGGTAATTCGTCTGAGTTTTGCTTATCAAGTTGCATACCGCCTTCATAGCGCACGCCAGCGTTGAGACTGAGCTTGTCTGAAGCATAATAATCTGTCCACAATGTTGCCTTGTGCTTAGCCGTTTGCGCAGGGGTATTGCCAACCACATCAGGGTTGAATTCATCTTCTGTAATTTCAGCATCGGTATAGCTGTAACTGGCGGCAATATCTACCCAATCATTAAGCATGTGGCTGCCCGAAACTTCAAAGCCTTTAGAGGTGATTTCACCGGTTTGTGTTTGACTTCTATAATTGATTTCATCAGCCACCACGACGTTTTTTTGAGTGATATCAAATACTGCTAATGTTCCTTGTGTGGCGCGATTGGCAGAGAGATATTTGACACCAGCCTCTAGCTGATCGGCAGTCGTTGGCTTAAATGGCGCATTGGTAATAAAGTTACTACCGACCACTGGCTGAAACGACTGCGAGTAGCTTGCATAAGGAGATAGCCCATTATCAAAGTCATAAATGGCTGCGAGACGACCACTGGTTTCTGACGCATCATTGTTAATTGTTTTTTTATTATAAATGACGCCTTTAGTGGCTTCGGTTTGCTCAGTACTACTATCAAAATTATCGTGACGTAAGCCTGCTACTACTGTCAAATCTTGCCATTTCATCTCGTCTTGTACATAAAAACCAAGCTGGCTTTGTTCAATGTCTTCATTTTGACGATAAGCCTCTAAAGGCAACGTATCAGCATGGATTTGTGAGTAATCTGGATTGGATAAGTCAAGATTTGGCGTGCCATCTGCGCCAGCATCATAATAAGTGGCGCTACTGTCTGTCTCTTGATATTCAACACCGAACAGTAGATTGTGTGAGGTGTTGGCAGTATTGAACTCATAAGCAAGTTGATTGTCCGTGGTCCAGTTGCTCATGCTCTCATCGGTGGTGTAGGCCACGCGATTTAGTATCTTATCACTACCGCTTACAAACCCGCTGTTGTACATATTACGCTGTTGCGCGTCGGCGTCGGTATAGCGCAGAATGTGTTTAAAGGTGAGCGTATCATTGATGTCCCAGTTCACCGTGACACTCGGCATAAATACTTCTTTGCTGAAGTGATTCCACTCATCGCCGGCATAGGCGTCACTGCCCAGTTTGCCATAGCTGGCATGGTAGACAGTGCCAACGGCAGGCAGTGGGGTGGAAGGCACCATTTCTGGATCATCCTGATAAAACAGATTGGCAAGAACGGACACATCTTTTGTCGGTTGCCATTGCAGTGACGGATTGATCAGTGTGCGTTCTTCTTCTGTGGTCTGCATCTGCCCATCTTTTTGTCGTTTTAACGCCACCAGTCGATAATTGAGCGTGTCTGAGATAGGTCCTGTCGTATCGACCGCCACTTCTTTTAGGTTTTGATTACCCACTCGCAACTGTACCTCAGATGCTTGAGTGCTTTTTGGGGTTTTGGCGACTTGATTGACCATGCCACCTGGAGATGCATAGCCATAGAGTGAGGATGCTGGCCCTTTGACCACTTCGACTGCTTCTGTTGCGTAGATATCGACTTGCGGCATTAGATTCCAAGCCCCATCGTAGGGCAGTCTTAATCCATCGTAAAAATTGGAGTACGTTTTAAAACCGCGAATATTGTATTCATCAAAGATGGACACCGTACCGCGACTCTCAGTGCTCACCCCTGGCTCATAACGTAACGCTGAATTGACACTGTCTGCTTGACGTTTTTGTAACAGCGCTTGATCGATTCTCGTATAGCTCATGGGCGCATCATTAGGATCTAACGCTGTTTTGGTGCCCGTACTACGATAGTTGTCGGCATAGACAGTAATGGTATCCAAGGTTGTCGATGGTGTCACGGTCTCATCATTACCAACATCATTATCGACGTCGTTCTCAACTCTATTTTCGATGTTATTCGGCATCGTCTCAGCATAAGCTGCGTGGCTCAAACCCATTGCCAATCCCAATTGCACCGCGAGAGTTAAACGTTTTTGACGAATGGATGTAGACGTTGAGATAAAACGCATCATATTTCCTTGTAAGTTATCAAATGCCGAAAGCGAAAGAAAAGGAATAATAACATTAATGATTATCATTATCATTAAAAATTTACAAACAAAGCGTTCTTAGTAAGATGTCGAGTGAAGTAGCCTCATTTTTAGCCATTAAGATGACTATGATGCAAACATGAAAATTGAAGAAACGCCTTAATATGACGATAATTTTTGACTATAAGCAATGGTGTTTACAAGGCTTTTCTCGTATGATGCAGCCGTCTATTTGGAATCAACTTTTAGATCAACAGACAGACAGGATTTATTACTACTATTAATAGGTCTAGGTCGTTCATTGAGCAACCAAAGATTGTTAAAGGTCATATTTATGAACAGACATACAAGTCAATCAACCAATACTCAACGCTATTTTACGGTATGGCGTTGGCATTTTTATGCGGGAATGTTTATAGCACCTTTCCTAATTATCCTAGCTTGCAGCGCACTTGGCATGCTGTTGATGTCTAACATAGCAGGTCGTGATGATGATCGCCCCACCATTACCACCCCAGATTCAGCGGTGACGGCCCCTATTTCTACGCAAGCTAAAAACGCGTTGAACACTTTACCTAACAGCACGCTGGTGAAATATATCGCGCCTCGTGATACGGACACCGTTGCCTTGTTTCAAGTTAAGTCAGCCAGTCATGAGAATATGGTGGCGGTGAATCCTTATACGGCTGATATCGTCAAAAGCACGCCGGCTAATAGTGGTCTGTACTATACCTTTAATGATATTCATGCTGATTTACTATTGGGCAAAGTCGGTGACTATATCCAAGAAACCACTGCCTCATTGACGATTTTAATGATTCTAACGGGTTGGTATCTGTGGTGGCAAAAACGCAAATCACTCAAGGCCATGCTTATCCCCAATGATGCTGTAAATAATAAGAAAAAACGCTCATTCATACGTACCATTCATGCGACATTGGGCAGTTGGATATCTGTGTTGCTACTGTTTTTCTGTATTTCAGGAATGGCATGGGCAGGCATCTGGGGCGAGCGTATGGTACAGGCATGGAGTCAGTTTCCTGCGGGCAAATGGGGCGTTGCGCCAATGCCGCTTTCTATTGATCACAGTCAACATCATGTTGGTATGGATATGAATAACGCTGAAGCCACGCCGCACGTTCATGGAACAACACCAGTCACAGCACCCACGCATGGTGATGCACTAAATACGGGTAGTACCAAAGATGTGCCTTGGGTGCTTGAGTTGACACCAATGCCAGCATCTGGCACTGTCGCTGGCAAGGATGGTATCGCGTCCAATATACCGATTATGATTGATACCGTAGATCGATTTGCCCGTGAGATTGGTTTTGTCGGACGTTACCAATTAAATCTGCCACAGGGTAGTACGGGCGTCTGGACGATTAGCCAAGACTCAATGAGCTATGATATGAAAAATCCAATGGCTGATCGTACGGTACATATCGATCGTTATTCGGGCAATATTTTGGCAGATATCCGATTTGATGATTACAATGCTTTTGGTAAATTTATGGCGGCAGGCATTGCTATTCATATGGGGACGCTTGGATGGTGGAGCGTACTGGTCAATGTCCTATTTTGCTTATCGGTTATTGCTATTTGTGTGAGCGGTTACATCATGTGGTGGCAACGCCGTCCACGTCATACCAGTGAAAAGCTTGGACTGAATCCACCAGCGCGTGGTCTCAGTTTTTCTATATGGTGGCCGTTTGCCATTCCTTTGTTAGTAGTGGCAATCATATTCCCGACCGCCATCATCGCGATTGTCGCTATCGGATTACTAGATTTCTTAGTCATTTCACGGGTTGGGTTTTTACAGAAACTATTATTTTAAAATTAAATAAAAGAGCCATTCAAAAAGTTATTCTTATCTAAATAAAATCGGGGCAGCTTTCTAAAAGATGCCCCGATTTTTTATTGTTCGCCATTAACTTTTTACTAAGCCAGTATTTACGCCAACATAGCAATGGCATCGGCACTAGCACGTTGCCGTTCTTCAGCATTTAACTCAATGAGTCTGCCTTCTTTCATCAGTAATAATCGATCTGCATGTTCAAAATAGCCGTCATCATGACTGATGATAAACAGCGTTTTACCCAAGGCTTTGAGTTCAGGTATCAGTGTTTGATAAAACACGCGGCGAAAGGCAGGATCTTGGTCAGCCGCCCATTCATCGAGTAGCAGTATGTCTTTTTGTTCAGCCACGGCAATGAGCATGGCCAAGCGCTTGCGTTGTCCTTGTGATAGCTTGTCTGTCGATAATTGGTTGTCAGTCACGCTGACTTTATCTTGCAAATTGAGCTTGTGTAGCCATGTATTTACGAGCGCTTCATCGGGTTGCTGTCCCTCTCTACCAATCAGCTGTTTAAAAAGATGCTGATCGCTAAAAATGGCAGAAAAAAGCTGTCGATAATCGGCATTATTCTGTGAATCAACGCGCTGGCTGTCGATATGTACCGCACCCGTGGTAGGGGTAAAAATACCTGTAATAATCTTGGCAAGCGTAGACTTGCCGCTACCATTTGCCCCGATTAAAAACACCACATCGCCACGTTTCAAAGTCAGATTAACCGATTTTAGGATATCGCTAGCATGCTCATTTTCTTTAACCGCTAGCTCATTTGCATCGGTATCAATACTTGCATAACGATAGCCAATATCATTGAATGATATGGACTGCCAGCTGTTTACCACAATATCCGTTATAAAGGTTGATTGGTACTGCGCCAATTCTAACGATTGTATTTTATCCAGCGCCACTTGTGCCGTTTGTAAGGTCGGGTACGCGCCGACGGCATGGAGGATGGGTGATTGCATGAATAGAATGGTTAAAGAGAAAGTGGTGGCAATACCCATTGGAATAGCAAGATAATTTGACACGGCAAACACCACACCAATGGCTGCGAACATCATAATATTCGACCAATTCACGGCGGATAAATGATATGTATCCGATTTAATCACTCGATGTTGATAAGACTTGGCATGATTTAAGAAATCATTTTTATAGAGTTTTTCAGCGCGGTGTTGATTAAGCGCCAGCTCTTTGCGACCATCTATAATGGATTGATAGTCCTCATATAAAAGATCATTGATCTCTCTGAGCTCTCTTAAATGAGTATAGACATGCTTCACTAAAATGGTGCTTATCCAAATCGTCATCGCAATCCAAAACATGACAATCAATAATAATGGCAGCGACAACCAGCCTAAATAAAGGGCGACACCAACCGATAAAATAACGCCTTGCACCAGCTCTGGCATACGCACAAAGGCGACGGTAATTGATTGGATGTCTGAGGACAGGCTGGCGAGTAATCGTGCGCTACCCAAATGATCTATTTGCGGAACTTTAGTGTCGATGATTTGTTTGACCAGCTTGGTTCTAAGCTCGTAGACGAACTGATGCCCCAAACGAGTCAGTGCATATTGTGATGCGAAGGTCGTGACTAACAGCAGCACCACCAAAGCTGAAAATTGACCCAAGCTCGCCCACGATAAGGTATTAAAAACAGGCTGACTGATAAAGGTGTGATTGATATAGGCAATGATGCCCACACTGACCGCCGCATTCACCAAATTAAGGAAAATAACTTTAAGAAAGGGCAGGCGATAGTGTGCCCAAATCATCTGATATAAAGAAACGGTGGCGTGAGAGGACATAATGGCTCAATAATAGAATGGTTTTTTGCGTATTTTTGATGGCATAAAAGGGAGTAGGTTGTGCCTAATCCCTTTTATTTAAGTCTTATAAACGTGGTTTAATCTGCATGTCTTAAAAGTCGAAAGTCGCTGATACTTTTAGGGCAGTAGGCTCACCGGCATTTAAATACCCAGCACCCGCATAACCACCCACTGATTGCCAATAGTCTTCACCAGTAATATTAGTAACTACTCCTTTTAGCGTCACGTCTTGTCCAGCGAGCATGGTTTTGTAGCGAGCACCTAGATCTAGCGTGGTATAACCGTCAACTTTTAAGCTGTTGGCGGCATCGGCATAACGTGCGCCTGTGTGAATGATATCACCGGTCACCGTCAATCCTTCAACTGCTGCTAAATCATATTCTAGGTTGACGTTGCTTTGTAGTGTGGGCAGTCCGATGACTCGGTTGCCGTCGAACGTCACATCGCCCGTGTCTTTTTGCTCAGCATTTAAGTAAGTAACACCAGCATTGAAGCGCATGTTTTCGCTTGGGCTACCAAATACAGTCAATTCCACCCCTTGATGTCGATTTTCTCCAGCAGCGGTAAACGTATTGGCGTCATTGAAATAAGCACGCGGCTCATTAGTGCGGAATATTGCCAAACTACTGCCAATCAAACCATTGTCATACTTAACGCCAACTTCAGTTTGCTCACTCACATAAGGGTCTAAATTTTGACCACCATTGGTGACAGCACCACCATTATTAGTCAGAGGTGCCCTTGCACCTGGCGCTAGGCTTTCGATATAGTTACCATAAACAGACCAGTCCATGCTCGGTTGATAGACAATACCAATACTTGGTGTCCACTCGCTTTTATCGTAATCAGCAGTTTGTACTTGAGTATTAGGATTATAGCTGGTGGTTTTTAGATTCTGATGACGCACACCTAAAGTAGTTTTTAACTTGTCATCGAACAATGATATGGTGTCGGCTAGCGCAAAGCTCTGGAATTGCTTCTCATTGGTCAATTTTGGATTGTCTAAGTTGCCACCAAAGGTTGTTGTGCTTGTAAAAGGTACCTCAGCGTAGTCGGTGGGATGGTACAAATTGGTCACGGGTTGATTACCAAAATCATAGGCGAAGGCCCCTTTTTCTTCTTGGTCATAGAGATCCGCTGCTAGTACCCAATTATGAGCCACTTCACCTGTTTGCCATTTACCACGCAGACCGAGCTCAGCACTTTGTACCAAATCTTTTCTAGAGTTATCAAAGCGATAAAACGTACCTGCACCATCAACATTGTTGACGGTTAGATTGGCCAGTGAGTTTTCTTCCTCACCACTTCGCACACCGTAAGCACCATAAGCGGTAATATTATCAGTAAAATCATATTCTCCTCGAATGGTACCAAAGACATCTTCTTCATCTGAATACGTCCAAGGCTGCGCCCAATTCTTTGAGCCGTCTGGTGCTTTTGGTACTCTAGAAACACCAGCAAGTGTGACACTAGGACGGGTCTCTTTGAGTTTGTTGTCTTGCCAGCCCAAATCAGCTGATAGTCGATACTGATCGCCTCTATAATCTAATCCTAACGCTGCCAGACTCAGTGTTGAAGATTCATCATCAATCGCGCTGTCGCCATCTTGATAAGCGGCATTAAAGCGAACGCCAAACGCATCATCAGTACCAAAGCGATCACTGACGTCTACGGCAACTTTGCCTTGATCGCCCTGACCATAACCGAGTGTCACCTTACGTAGCGGGTCATTGCCAGCTCGTTTGGGCAGCAGGTTAATCGTACCACCGGCGTTACCACCACTGGGTGCTGCGCCATTGAGCATGGCGGATGCCCCGCGCTGAACCTCAACACGCTCGAACAATTCCGTTGCGATATACTGCCTTGGCAGTATGCCGTATAGACCGTTATACATGGTGTCATCAGAGGTTGTGACAAAGCCACGCATAAAGTACGCTTCTTGAAAGTTGCCAAAGCCTCTAGCGACACGAACAGTTGGGTCTTTTTTGAGCAGGTCGCCCACACTTTGGGCTTGTTGATTGCCGATATACTCATTGGTATATGAGGTAGTGGAGAACGGCGTGTCCATGATGTCTTGATTGCCCAAGATTCCGACACGGCTTCCTGTCGCTACTTGACCACCTTCATAGGCATCTGGCAGTCCATCGGCTGACGCGTCGGCGCTACTGGTCACGACAATCTCATCGAGTACCACGCTTGGGGTATCGGATTGAGCGTCAGCACTTAAATCTGTTTGTGCCCACGCGGCTTGGCTTGCACCCAGTAGTATTACCGATGTGGACAGACAAGATGAGCACAGTGATTTTAATGACAAGGGATGGCGAGACATATTCAATAGAGTAGGGCGAAATAAAGCAGAGTATAAGCGAGACAGTTGCATGAATATTTCCAGCACATAGATTAAATGCTTATTATAATGATAATCATTTTCATTACAATATATTACTGGATTAAATCTCAATATATTTTTATCGTGTTAAGTGTACGTTTTTGTTAGGCAAAGTAGTAAGTCGTCTAAAGTTGATTAGTTACGCTATGACAGCAGCAAAGATTGCTAATCGCTCAATTTAGCAGTCAGCACAAGTGGTTGGTAAGTGTCTAAATGCTTTCTGCTTATAACTAAATGTTTGCTACTTATTAAATGCTTGCTGTTTGTAAAAAATGCCACTTATGAAAAACATAATGCTTATTGCGCACGCCAATAGACTTTAATGACCATATCCTGACGTGATAACCCAAGGGTTGCCTTTAGTTGCTGTCGTAATGATTTGATATCCGCTGCTTCCAGCGCGCCCCATACCTTGTCAATATTGACAGGCAGTCGCGCAAATTGTGTATTTAATAATGCCATTATTTGCTCAGTAATATCAGTTGTTGGGGTATTAACCAGCTGGCACACATTATCTTGCAAAAAATGCGCATTATGGCGTAGTGGATTACTGAGCGTTAGGGTGTGTAGATAACTGATATCCTCTGGATCATTAGTGATGGCAATGACGAGGGGCGGCAATGGATTCTGCCAGTTTTCCAATAGATTGGCCACCGTAGGCAAGGAGGTTTCATCACAGATGAGTAAGCACTGACCAGTGCTGAGATGTTCTATTTTCTCTGGATATTCACGTACTGTTTTGATTTGACTGTCACAGTTAAGTGCGCGCGCCCAATTGCCTCCTGCCGTGTCGCCGTGAATGTAGACATCTATCCACGCTTGGACGGACGAGCTGCTCGAATCTCGCCATGCTTTTCGCAAGGTATAGTAGCGCTGCAAAGGTTTGTCACTATCTCTTGAATGGTCTTTTGACTGGTTGTTTGTAGCAGATAGACCGTCCGCATTTAGCTCAAACAAATACGCGTAGCCCGGATGAGTGAGTGGCGTAGTATCGGGTGCGGTTACCAGCAGTCGATACATATTGGGGCTGGCATAATAGCCATTAATGACTGTAAAACGCTGTTCTTGAAGCTTAATCGTGCGCTTGCCAAGCTTATTGGCAGATGTTTGCAATAGCGTTATATATTGCTCTTGTAGCGTCATAGAGTCACTAATAGGAACTGTAAAATCGATAAAATATTGACGGCTGAGCTTGCTGCTGTTTGTTAAGGTATCGTTGTCATGATGGGCAGTTGTGACATCCATTAGTATCCCATCAGTATACAGCTCTGCTATCGAGGCGATCTCGTGCTCACTCACTGCCGTGGTAGTAAAGGCATTGATAAACATCGCGAGTTCATCTTGATGCTCTTCATTGACATGACTCATAAACTGGGCTTTGTCAGCCATGTCGAGCGGCGTTTTATCGAAATCGTACTGAGTAAGTGGTTGAGCCATAAAATGTCATCCAAGCCAAAATTCAAATAATTGTTCAGCAAAATTTTTAATTAATAAATGATTGGCTGCTGATTAAGGGCAAGATGGAAATATAATAGTTAATAAGCATAAAACATGCAAATGTTAATGATTATTAATATCACCTATATTTTTATTACGATAATATACCATAGGTTAATTTATTTACAATCATAAAAGGACAGGTGTTATCGAATGACTAATATTTTTCTTGTAATTATTGGCAGTGGTGACTCTTAGACTGTATAAACGTGATCGCCCAACCTATTTTTGCAAGGTTTGATAGCTTACAAAAAAGGATTGGGCGAGCTAAAGTCGAACAGTAGAGTGTTAAGGAGCAGGTTGAATGTCTATTTTAAATTCCCATGAGGTCGCAGTCGTCGCTGAGCTATCAGGGTAATTGATTTTATCCAAACGCACGCGGGCATAGCTATTGCCTTCAGCGGATCTAATGAGCGCGCCTTGAGCGCTGTCAACCGCTTTGGCATTTAGTTGATGGGTCATGCCATTGTAGGTATACCAGCCAAAGTCTAGGTTCGGGAAATTACCTGTATAAGCAGGATTGAGATCCGAGCCTTTACTATCAATGACCCAGCTTCTGGCACTCATCGGTTCATCGTACACAGCGGTGTTGGTAAGGTCGGTTAAAGTCGCTGCACTACCATCGGTCATAAACTTGCTGACAATGGGCTCACCTTTATCATCATAATACCCTATTGGTGTTTTTGATAAGAAGCCACCAACTTTGCCTTTATTAGTGCCGATAGCAGAATCGCCACCATTTAAAATGACGCTATTACGCTTAAAGCCAATATGCCAAGTGCTGTTTTTATCGGCGCTACTTTGTCCCGTGGTTAGATCAAAATAGACCCAGTTATCATTGTTTGAGGCATCGATGGTTTGCGTCTGCACCTTGTTCGGTAGCGCAGTATCAATCCAGCGCAGAGTAGGGTAGCCGGAGGTTCCAGCATTATTATAGTAGTTGGTAATCTGCATGGCATAAATAGGCTGCTGTACGCTGCTGTCTGTCATGGCACTGCTATTATCTGTGGTGACAAGGTAGACACGATTGTTCGGGTAGAGCTGATGGTTGTCTTTTAAATTGTATTCAAACCAAGGCTGCGCATCAAAAATACCGCCACTATGGTCTTCATTGTAGTGCATGGTAATATCACGACTGGTATCAGGATCTTGAGTTGCATTGCTATAACGGCTCAAATCTGACCAATCGATTAAACCAAAAACGCCGCCTTTGCCAGTGCCAGAATCACCGCTATTTGACCAAAGCTTGACCGAACGCGCTTGATTATCAAACTTGATATCCCATTTATCTTCAGCACACGAGCTTTCAGCTTTGGTATCAAAGTCATAACAGGTCGCAGTATTAGGCGCTAGATTGGTGACTTGCCAAGTAGCCGTTTCGCTAAAGCTGGCACTGCTCACAGGCGGGGTAGTGCCGCCATTACCGTTACTGTCACTACTGGTGCCATCACCGCCACCACCGCAGCCAGTCATGCTGAGTGCTAAAATACTGCCACTAAACAGTAATGCCAATTTGGTCGGCTTGGTGTGAATTGCTGGGGAAATGGGGGTCATATCAGCTTCCTTGAAGGTTGTGGTTTCAGATAGAGGGTACAAAATAAGGGTAAAAATAGCGGTACAAATACACTTGCTTTAGAATGATTGTGAATCAAAGGCTTACCAATGGTAGCTGGCGCCAAGTAACCACTCGCGATTATCAATGGGACGGTAGTCACTGGTATCGGTGACATCACGCTGCACATCAAAGATATTATTAATCGCTGCATACAAGCTCAAGTTTGCAGTGGCGTCATAATTGAGCTTGCTATCGAGTGTCCACCAAGAGGGTGAATACGCTTGCTCGCTGGTACTAATCAGCTGTTTGGATTCATAATTGAGGCGCGGGATCAGCTGTAATTTGTCATTGATTTGATAATCTAGTGCCAGCATCGCTTTGTGATTGGGCTTATAGGTCAGCTCGGTATCGGTGACATTGTTATGCGTCTTGAGGTAAGCGTAGCTGGCTTGTAGTTTGGCGCGCTCGTCCACTTGCCAGTCAAGGCCAATATCGCCGCCATAGGTTTTGGCACTATCGACATTCATATATTTATAAATGGCGATATTTCCCTCAAAGCTCGCATTGTCTTCATCGGTCTGAATCAGATCGTTCACGTCGTTATAAAAACCATTGACCGTCAAATTCACGGTGTCGCTCAGCTGACCTTGATAGCCGATCTGGTAACTGGTTGAAGTCTCAGGCTGCAAGTCAGGATTGCCCATGACTTTATAACCCAAATTGCTATGGTCAAAGACGTAGTAGCGTTCTTTCAGGTTGGGCACGCGATAACCACCGCCAATACTGCTACGAAAGACATGGTCACGACCGCTGGCATCCAAATGGTTGTATTTAAGTGATACTTTCGGCGCCGTATGACCACCAAAGTCTTCATCGTTTTGATAGCGAATACCGCTCAACACTTCCCAGTTATTGCCGATCAGCCAATCATCTTGTAGATACAGCTCACCGACATCACGGCTGACGTCATCGCTGATAAGCTCGCTGACTTGGTTTTTCGTTTGGCTTAACTTGTCTTGCTGAACCTGACCGCCGACTTGGATAAGATGAAGGTGCTTATCGGATAGCAATAGCTCAGGTAAGTCGAGCTGGGCTTGCGCCAACGTCGTACTAATCTCTGTATCACGGGCACTAGTGATGGCTTGCTGTGTTTTAGTATTGGATTCGCTTTGATATTCCTCATGCAGCGCTTGAGCGGACAATCGATAAGTCTTGCTGCGATCATCGACATGCGGCGCGATATCAGCGCGTGCACCGATACTAAAGCGCTGCTTGCTGATGTGCTCATCTCGTTGCTGTGCCAAATAGCGCGGTGCCACATAATAATTAAAGCGACTAATATCGTCTTCTTTATAGTGGCTGGCTTCTAGCCAATATTGAGAATTTTTGACCAGTCGGCTATCGTTGCGGTCATTGTTATTACCTGATGTGTCGTTACCGTCAGGGCGGTAGCTGAGGCGGGCACTGACTTGTGATTGCTCGCTGGCATCTTTTAATCTGGGCCATGCTTCATGGTCTAAGCTTAAGCCATCATTGTCCAGATACGAGCCTGATAGACGCGCGTGAAAGCGCTGGTTTTTATCTAACGCCCCTTCCACGCTGGCTTCTACATAGCGCTTATTGGCATCTAGCTTTTTACCAGATGGATTTTGCTGCCCATTGCTGGCAATCTCGGTGGTGATATGTCCTGTTGCCGCGCCAATGGGTTTGGTGATGATATTAATGACGCCGCCCATCGCCGCGCTACCAAACTGCGCTGACGCCGCTCCTTGCACCACTTCTATTTGCTCAATATCCATATTCATATATTGATTCAAATTTACTGTCGAGCCAGTGCTGGCGGTGATGGGTAAGCCATCAATCAACACCAATACTTGATCACCTGTGAAGCCTTGCATGCTGACTTCGTAACCTGTCTTGCCGTGGACTTCGCGTAAGTACACATTGGGCAACAAGGCTAGCGCTTCTTTTAAAGTATGAGCATGGTTGTCATCTAGCTGCTGGCGGCTGAGTACTTGCAGGGCAACTGGCGCATCGCTTAATGCACGCTCAGAGCGTGTGGCCGTTACTACGATAGGATCTAAACGTGTGCTCGGCATGGCTGCATCGTCGGTCATATCAACATTAGTCTCTGCGAGAAGCGGCGCTGCTTGGACTGAAACTGACGTGAATGCAAACAATGCTAATGCCACACTGATGGCTAATGGGCTATGACGCAGTGGTGAGGGATGGGTGTTTAGTCCCGTATGAGTCAACGATAAATCAAACGCTAAAATTGACATAAATAAAACAGCCATCGTAAAAAGAGAGAGTAAGAAAGTCGTGTTACTTAAAGACCTTTTTCTACAAAAAGAGCGATTTAAAGCGACCATTTCATAGTATGAATTATTAAAGGTTTGGTTACTTGATTCACTAGATTAAGCAACAAAGCCCAGACATAGTATTTCAAACGATAATAATTATCAAGATGTAAATGATAAATATTATCGTTTACAAAGTGAAAAAATGTTGCCATAATGATTTCGTCCGAAGCCTAGAGACAAAATTATAAATGATGAACTAGCAGCGATAATTGCTAAAAGTCTGCTTGATAAATACACCCTTGCTGCATCATTGCAAGCCCTATAGTACAGCATGCATTTGTCTTATCAAATATCAATCATAGTCATCGTCTCTGCTATTTTCTAAAGATATTCATATCTCAATACTACATAGCCAAGATCATTGGCTTTTTTACTGCTATTTATTTTATGGAGACCCTCATGAGTCACCCGTTATCGTTAAGCAAAAAAAATACTGAGCTGTGGCAACAATACCAAGCATTAAAAGTAAAAATACCGATGCTGTTTCCCACAGAAGGGGCGACTGCGCTAGGTGTCAGCGAGTTTGAGCTGATGCTTGCATCTCCTTATAGTCAGTATATTGGAGATCAGTGCAAAGCTGTTTTAAAGCAGTTTGAGACGTTTGGTGACATGGAAAGCATCGTTAGAAACGAGCTGGCCGTGCATGAAAAAACGGCGCCGTATCACAATCTTAAGCTTGGCGAAAAAATGGGCTTGGCACTCAATGTTGGTGGTCTAGATTTGCGATTCTTTATGTGGCAATGGCAGCATATGCTGGCGGTAACGGATACCAGCCGCGCCGATAAGCCATCTTATAGTATTCAGTTTTATAACGCCCAAGGTGCTGCTATCGACAAAGTGTATCTACGAGAGTTGAGTGATGAGAATATCAGCCGTTGGCAAGCGATGATTCAGGAGCAGCAGCAAACGGTCAGTAATGATACGCTGACATTAGAAGCACAAGAGCCGCTAAATGACTGGCGTTACAAGGCATTAAGTGAAGATGCGCGCGCGCAGTTACAGCAAGGCTGGCAAGCGATGACAGACGTGCATCAATTCCACTCATTATTAAAAAATCTCGATATCGATCGTGCTAGTAGCTACCGTCAAGCACCAGAGCAGATGACGCAGCAGCTTGATATTAGCGCGGTCGAAGCGGTATTTGAGCAAGCGCGTGATGCCAAATGTCCGATTATGATATTTGTTGGTAATAGCGGACTCGTGCAGATTCAGACTGGCACCGTGCAGACGCTCAAGCGCATGGGCGATTGGTTCAATATTTTAGATAAAGACCATAATGACTTTACGCTGCATTTAAAAGACAAGGCATTGGCGCAACTGTGGAGCGTTAAGCGCCCAACCAAAGACGGTATCGTGACTTGTATCGAAGGTTTTGATGGTCACGGCGTCAGTATTTTTAGCGTGTTCGGTCAGAGAATTGAAGGCACGCCTGAGCTTGAAGCATGGCAGCAAATTGTCTCGACGATCATCGAAACGCATTCGTATGCAGAATCCTTAGCAGCAGTTGCAATGGCTGAAGCAGAGAGCGTGTAAACCCGTCATAAAAAATCAGCAAATTTTGCGATATTGACACTCACATAACGGATAAGTCATAGCTGTTGTGTGAGTTATTTGGGATGCTTAATACACGTTAATGGTTCTGTTAATAGTGTCATTTTTTACGTTAGCAAATTAGGAATGCTTATGTCTTCTGAATTATCAAAAACAGTAATCACTCACTCAGTGATAAATAAAAAATTGATGAGTCGTGCTATCAGCACTGCGGCTATTATTGGCGCATTTGCCGTGCCTTCGCTTTCTGCCCAAGCTTATGAGCGTGTTGTCGCCATGAGTCCAGATGTCGCAGATGTGGTCGTGGCCCTAGGAGCGACCAATAAGTTGGTCGGTAAAGATGCGACCAATAATAATCCAGCGTTAAAGAATGTACCAGCCGTGGGTATGCACCGTAATATCACTGCCGAGTCAGTGTTGGCGGTAAAGCCAGATTTGGTGCTCGGCAGTTATATGGTACAGCCGGTGAGCATTTATCAGCGCTTAAATGGTCTAAATGTTAAAGCCGTCAATGTAGCGCCTAAAGAAGAAGTAAATACCTTTGCCAATAGTATTAAAACAATTGGCAGTTACGTGGATAAAAAATCTGAAGGGTCGCAGCTTGCTAAGCGTTGGAATGCAGGAATGAGCCCAATGGCAAAAACCGGTAAGCGCTATTTATTAAGTTACGATGGTCGTATCGTTGCAGGTAAGGGCACGGTAGGCGATGAGTTGATTCGGCGTGCTGGTGGAATCAATGCGGCAAACGTATCGGGGTTAAAACCTATGTCACGCGAAGGCTGGCTGGCTGCTAAGCCCGATGTCATTATCATTGCTGATCATAATCAGGCAGTGGTTGGCGGTGTCAGTCAATTTAGTAAACGTCCTGAGGTTGCGGCAAGTGCGGCTGGTAAAAATGCTGGCGTCCACTTTTGGCCAGCAGATGACTTTTTACGTTATGGTCTGAATTCACCGCAAGTCTTAAAAAAGCTGAACGCTGTAGCAAAATAGCTCAAGCAATATATAGCATAACCTCTTTTATATTCAATAAAACGATATCTCACATGGCAAATACGATTTCCGCTTCTATCCCTATACAAACTGGAAAATACAGACATAGCATCTATTATGTTGCCGCTACTGTCGCATCTGTGCTGCTAATTTGGTTGGCGCTTGGTATTGGCTTTGGCGAATGGTCAAGCCCTAGCCATCTTGACGATACTATCTGGCAGCTACGCTATCCGCGCGTAGTGACGGCATTGTTGGTTGGCATGGCGTTGTCAGTTAGTGGTGCAGCATTACAGGCTTTATTTGAAAATCCTTTAGCGGATCCAAGTTTAATCGGTACGTCAGGTGGCGCAGCGCTTGGTGTTGTTTTGGTTCTGGCATTGGGGTTTGGGGGCATTGGGATACCGCTTGCAGCGTTTACCGGAAGCGTATTGGTGTGCTTGTTTATTCTCGCTTGTCATCGGTTTTTGGGTGGTGGGCAGATGGGCTTGCTGATATTGGGATTTGTCATCAGCGCTTTTTGTGCGGCGGTGGTTAGCCTGATTTTATTTATGTCTGATGACATGGTGCTGCGCTCGGCGACCATTTGGCTGTCAGGTAGTATGGCGGAAGCGGGCTTTGTGCCGCTGCGTTATTCGATTGTCTCTATGATTTTAGGGCTGGCAATTTTATTACCATTAGGTCGGCAGTTGGACGGGTTGATGTTAGGTGAGGCAGCCGCTAAATCCTTGGGTATCAAGGTGGGTGTGGTTCGTTGTTTGGTGGTGATTGCTTCGGCATTATTGACAGGGGCGGCGGTGTCTTTAGCAGGCGTCATCGGCTTTATTGGCATGATGGTGCCAAACCTGCTGGCTATTCTGTTTGGTGGCGGACGTATGCGCCTCATGATTTGGTCTGGCTGGCTTGGGGCGATATTATTACTCGTCATTGATGGCGCGGCGCGACATGTTGCTTATCCAGTGGATGTTCCCGTTGGTATCGTTTTAGCGTTGCTTGGCGGTCCATTCTTTATTTGGCTGTTTGTGCGTAGTAGCCGCCGTTAATTGGAGAGAGTGTTTATGTTTCATTCATTTTTTACGGCTACATCAAAGACATCGCTAGCGAATCAAGATAGTCGTATAAATAGTAGTAATGCAGGCGAGCTGTTGTCGATGCAAGATATTCATATTTCGCATGGTCATAAAACATTGTTAAAGATAGACAAGCTAACCGTGCCAAGCCAAAAACTGGTCGCCTTTATCGGACCAAATGGCGCGGGTAAAAGTACGTTGCTGCATACGGTTTTAGGTCAGCATACGGGAACCGCGCTTAAAACGGATGGTCACATTACGATTTACGGTCAGCCGATCAACGAGGTCATGAATGATGGTCATATCGCTTGGGTTGGACAACATGAGCGCTTTGAGCTGCCGTTAACGGTATTGGATTATGCGCTGTTAGGAGTCTCGCCAAATCTTGCATGGTATCAGCGCCCAAATAGCCATCATGTTGAGCGCGCGCAACGTTTGTTACAAGATTTTGAATTATTAAGTTTGGCCAGTGCCCGTGTGCAAACCTTATCAGGCGGTGAAAAGCAGCGCTTGGCTATCGTAAGGGCGCTAATGCAAGACACTAAAATCATGATGTTTGATGAGCCGACCAATCATCTTGATATTCGCCATCAGCGTTTTTTACTGCATTATTTGCATAATTTGGTGCGACATCAACGCAAAAGTATCTTGGTTGTGTTGCATGATTTGACCCATGCGCATCGCTATACTGATGAAGTGGTGCTATTAAGCGGTGGACAAATTGTTGCACAAGGAACGCCTAGTGAAGTGATGACACGCTCGCAATTAAGCGATGTTTATGATGTCGATATTAAGGTGCATCAAACTGAAGATGGCTTGGTGTTTATATGATTCTGAGCAGTTGAGCCATTATTCTGACTTTACGATAGGCATTTGATGATCAACTTGGCTTTTTAATTTGTATATATTGCACTGATTTATTCGGCAGTAAAAACCCCTTCATGCTATATAAATAATAGCATGAAGGGGTTTTTTTTACATCTTAAATATTGTAGTGAATCAAATATTTTTAATATAACCATGCAAAATATAACCATACCAACAGGATGATTTTCAGTTAATAAATAATTTTAAACCTAAAAAATTTTGCAGTAAACTCGCATAACGATCGGATTTAGTAGAAACTGTAAACCACTAGGTATTTGTTCTGAACGGGAGAAACTCATTGCGCGCTATTCCTTATAAACTGATTGTTAGCGCACTACTGCTCATCATTGTTGCGGGCTTTTTTGCCTTTCGCTGGTGGCAAGGACCACTATTACCAAGCTATAGAATATCTTCGATGCCTTTGGTGCAGACGGTCGTAGCGACTGGACGGGTCGTTGCCGTATCAAATACTGACATTGGTAGCGAGATATCAGGTGTTGTATTAGAGCGACGAGTAGCAGAAGGCGAACAAGTCGCAGCAGGAGATTTATTATTGGTACTAAGCTCCGATGACGTTGCAGCCCAAGTGCGGCAAGCAGAAGCCGAGTTGGCGGAATTGATTAGTAGCACTCGTCCACAGGCAGCAGTAGATTTGGCAAATGCCGAAGTAGCGTTGGCGCAAGCTGACCGTAATGTCGAGCGTAGGCGCGAATTGGCTGCTATCTCGGCCATCTCTGATGAGGAAATGGAGCAAGCGATTCAAGCCCAAGCCCAAGCACGCAATGACCTTGAAAATGCACGCCTGAGAGCGAATGCACTCTCCTCTGGTGGTGTTGAAGAAGATTTATTACGTGCTCGTATCGCCGCATTGCAGGCTCAGCTTAACAAAGCGCAAGTACGTAGCAAAGTATCAGGCACTATTCTGACCCGAAATGTAGAAATAGGCGATTTGGTACAGCCAGGTCAGAGCTTGTTTACTATTGCCCTCGATGGTAAGACTGAAATAAGAGTACCGCTTGATGAACGTAATTTATCTCGATTGGCTTTGCAGCAACCATCAGTCGCTATTGCCGATGCCTATCCAGATAAACCGTTCCCCGTACGTATTAGTTTCATTGCACCAAGTATAGATCCGCAACGCGGTACAGTAGAGGTGAGATTGTCCGTCGATCCTGTACCTGATTTTTTGCGTCAAGATATGACGGTATCAGTGAATATCGAAACGGATCAACGCGCAAAAGCCTTAGTCATTCCTAATGATGCACTAGCCAATGTTAAAGAAGACAGCGCCGAAGTATTATTATTGCGTGATGGTAAAATACAACGTCGAGTAGTGAAATTAGGGTTACGCGGGCTATCAGCATCAGAGGTGCTCTCAGGACTGAGCGCAGGTGATGAGATATTGGTTGATGCCACAGTCTCACTGGCTGATGGAAAAAGAGTGAGAACCGCGCTTCAAGCAGCACCTTTTATCGCTGCTGATGCTGACAAGATAACGACGGTAAGTGATAAGAGCCAAGCAGCGGAGACAGTCAATTGACGGCTTTTTTCGGTAGACTTTGGATTGATGCCACTATTGCCATCAGTTTTTTACGTGAGGGACGCATACAGTCGTTGATGATTACTCTGGGAGTGGCGATAGGTGTTGCCGTTATTATATTTATCACCGCACTCATCCAAGGATTACAGACCAACCTTATTGACAGCACCCTCGGCAGTCAGGCACATATTCGCTTAGTAGCGCCAGACGAAGTCAACCTAATAGCGCCGTATGCTGACGATACGCTGCAACTGATACAAGAAGACAAGCGTCCACAGCGGCTACGTTCTATTAATAATTGGCAGCAAATCACTGATACGCTAGATCAACTGCCCTTGTTAACTGCCGTATCGCCAAACGTGTCTGGGCCTGGGTTCGTCCGGCGTGGTGAGGCATTAGAGTCGGTGATACTAGTAGGTACTGACTTGGCGCGCTATCAGAATATAATCCCACTTGATGAGTACTTAATCAGTGGTGAGCTGCGAGTGGGCGCAGATAATGTATTGATTGGTAGTGAACTGGCTAAAGATTTGGGTGTAGAGGTCGGCAGCAAATTACGTTTGGATACGGGTCAAGACAGCAGTAGCAGCAATAATCTGAGTAACAGCCTTGGTAGCAAAATCAGTAACAACAGCGCTGTAGTCAATATCGCTGGTATATTTGAGCTCGGCGTACGAGAGCTTGATGCGCGCTACGTGTATCTAGACCTAAAACAAGCGCAGTCATTACTCAACCTACCGGGCGGTATCACAGTCATTGATTTGACGGTTGAAGATATCTTTGAGGCGGAGGAAATCGCTGCACAAGTGGGTCGTTTGACCTCATTGCAAGCAGAAAGCTGGATTGAAACCAACGCCCAACTGCTGAGTGGTCTCACGGCTCAAAGTTTATCTAGCAATATGATTGTCGTTTTTGTGGCGATCTCGGTGGCTTTTGGCATTGCCAGTGTGCTATCGGTCAGTGTGGTTCAGCGTACGCGCGAGATTGGTATCTTACGAGCCATGGGTGCAACTCGTCAGCAAATCCTACGAATATTCTTAATTCAAGGGGCTATATTTGGCTTGCTAGGCTCGATTGTCGGTAGTGGTGTCAGCTATGTATTGGTCTGGTCTTTTAATACTTTTGGACCCGACATATTTACAATTCCCATATCGATAAACCTGATCTTAGTGACTATGTCGTTAGCAACGCTAACTGGTGTGATAGCAGCTGCTATTCCAGCGCGGCGCGCAGCAGCACTTGATCCAGTGGTGGCTATTCGTTATGTCTAATCATGATTCTAGCGACACTTTTAACAATGACTTTAACAGTGACTTTAAAGATGTTGCTGCCAATCCTTTTAATAAGACGTTAACTCCTATGTCCAGTCAATCTCACGAAGTTCTGCGTTTAGAGGCACTAAAAAAGTCTTATAACATCGGTCAACCTAATGAGATTGAGGTGCTGCACGGTATTGACTTAACTATCAGCACTAACGACTTTGCCGCCCTGATTGGTCCTTCTGGTTCAGGTAAAAGCACTCTACTAAATGTACTAGGGTTACTAGATCAGCCAACCAGCGGTGAGCTATATCTATTGGGTCAAGCGACCAGCGCTATGAATGATGCTGGTCGCACCGCTTTACGTGGTAGTAGTATTGGCTTTGTCTTTCAATTTCATCATCTGATTCAAGCGTTTAGTGCATTAGACAATATCTTAATGCCGCTAACATTGACAAGGGGTCGTCCAAATAAGCTTGCTATCCAAAAAGCGCGCGAGCTACTGGCAGCGGTTGGGTTAGAGCGCTTTGCTGACAGTAAGCCTAACGAGCTATCAGGTGGTCAGCAACAGCGTGTTGCGATTGCACGTGCCTTGATAACCGAACCGGCATTGCTATTGGCTGATGAACCTACAGGTAATCTGGATACCGTGACGGCTGGCGAAGTGTTTGAGCTGTTCCGAAAAGTCAATCAGGAACGTGATTGCGCGGTATTGCTGGTCACCCATGATCCACGCTTGTCAGCATCTTGCGATCGCACGATTAATTTGGTTGATGGTCGTATTGATAGTGATACGTTGAATAATTGAAAAATATTGTAGTGATAATAAAAGTCATATTGGCGGATTACTTATCTGCTTAACAAGGATTCCTATAAATCCCACCGTCAATACTGACATCAATAAAGGTAGCGGCTTTGATTTTATGAAATCTCATGTAAAACAACCGATAATCACAAACCCTTTTTTATAAAAATTTAAGGTAAAAGCTAAATACCTCTATATTTCTAGGTCAATGTATCCGTGCCATCACCTTTAGAGCCATGTTCATTCAAAATGATTTTGTTATCTATTGTTAAATACCAGTAGATGCTATGTATAATGCAGCACTAGCATAGCTTTCACTCAGTATGGCTTTCACTCATATGCCTTTAATAAGAAGATTACATTATGTCAAACAAGCGTCCTTTATATATTCCCGTTGCAGGCCCCGCTCTTTTAGAGACTCCTTTACTAAATAAAGGCAGTGCTTTTTCATCAGAAGAGCGTGATAGCTTTAATTTAACTGGGCTATTGCCTCATAACATTGAGACAATTGAAGAGCAATCACTACGCGCTTATCATCAACTGCGCTCATTCACTAGCGATATGGATAAGCATATTTACTTGCGTAACATCCAAGATACCAATGAAACCTTATTTCACCATCTAATTGAGCAGCATATTGAGGAAGTCATGCCGCTCATTTATACGCCAACTGTGGGTCAAGCATGTGAAAAATTCTCGCAAATTTATCGCCGTAAACGGGGTTTGTTTATCTCATATCCTGAGCGTCATAAAATCGATGACATGCTGCAAAATGCCACCAAGCAAAACGTGAAGGTAATCGTTGTCACTGACGGTGAACGTATATTAGGTTTAGGGGATCAAGGCATTGGTGGTATGGGTATTCCCATTGGTAAATTGGCTTTGTATACCGCTTGCGGCGGCATTAGCCCTGCTTATTGCTTACCAATTTTGTTGGATGTTGGTACCAATAATCAACAGCTACTTGACGATCCTATGTACATGGGCTGGAGAAACCCACGCATTTCTGGTGATGAGTATAATGAGTTTGTCGACTTGTTTATTCAAGCCGTTAAACGTCGCTGGCCAGAGGCATTATTACAATTTGAAGATTTTGCCCAAGAGAATGCGACACCATTATTGAATAAATATCGTGACCAATTATGCTGCTTCAATGATGACATTCAGGGTACTGCTGCGGTTTCAGTCGGTACCTTGATTGCCGCGTGCTTAAATAAAGGTCAGAAACTTAGCCAACAAAAAATAGCATTTTTAGGCGCAGGGTCTGCTGGTTGCGGTATTGCTGAACATATCATTCGCCAAATGCAGCGTGAAGGGTTAACGGAGGCGCAGGCTCGCAGCCAAGTATTTATGGTTGACCGCTATGGTCTGCTTACTGATAACATGACGGAGCTACAAAAATTCCAAGAACCGTTAGTACAAAAAGAATCCGCTATTGAAAGCTGGGATAAAAGTAAGAAACTCGGTTTAGCGCAAGTGGTTAAACAAGCAAAAATAACTGTATTGTTTGGTGTCAGTGGGCAAAAAGGTCTGTTCACCCAAGAGGTGATCGAATCCTTGTGTGTTAATACTGAGCATCCTATTGTATTACCACTTTCAAACCCCACGTCTCGTGTGGAAGCGACACCGCAAGAAGTGACTAATTGGAGCAAGGGTGAGGCAATTGTTGCAACAGGTAGCCCTTTCCCTCATACCACTTTTGAAGGTCAGTCTTTCGAGGTTTCTCAGTGTAATAACAGCTATATTTTCCCCGGGATTGGTCTGGGTGTTTTAGCAGCACGGGCCACGGGTATCAGCGATAATATGCTCATGGCGGCAAGCCAAGCCCTTGCAGATATATCAATGGAATACGAAAAAGCCCCTGGTGCCATCCTACCGCCTATTAAGGTGATCAGAGAGATCAGTGAAAAAATAGCGTATGCAGTGGCATTGCAAGCGGCTCAAGATAAGCTAGCACTACCTATCACAGCGGAGAATTTACAACGTCGATTAAAAGCGAATTTTTGGTTACCTGAATATCGTAATTATCGCCGTACTTCTTTCTAATGTTAGAAATTAGATATAATAAATTCTAATATTAAGCACATTATCTAAGTAAAATACTAAATGAAAAAAGGTTGCTAACGCTATATTACATATAGTGTTGGCAACCTTTTTTACTGCTATCCAATCTATTAGTTTAGCAAGTTTACTTTTACCGGTTTTTCAGCACAGCTCAATGATTGTTTTTTATTAAATTCTAGACAACAAAAAACCCTTACAAGCAAATGCCTGTAAGGGTTTGAATTTGGTGGGCCCAGTATCAACCACATAAATATTCCAAGTTATTGATTTAAATATTTTTATTTAAAAATATTTTTTCTTATACCAACGGTTATACCAACAATTGAATCGAATTATAGATCGATTTTCCAGCCAATATTACAGTATGTTTGGTCTTAAAATTAATTGTTATTTATTGTTAGATATAAGTAATATGCTAATTGAAGAATATAAATTATTCTAACGCTACCTTAACATCATTCAGATAATATGTGGGGAAGGAAAATGCTAAGAAGTCATGTATATATTCTTACCCCATAGTGGTAGGTAGTGAGTAAAATATTGTCTATTCTAGTGAGAATTTAATATTCCAACGACCAGCTTCCTTATATTCACCTTTAGCATTCAATTTAAAATATCGGTTCTTATCAGCATCTGAGGTTAGCTGATAGGTTACACCACATTGCGAGTTTAAGCATTGCGCGATAAAGGTACGATTTGTTGCTCTTGGTTCAAATGTGGATAGTTGATGACATAAAGGGCAGTGCTTCAAAACTGCTACTTCTTGATTTTTTTCTAGCAGACTCGCTTTATCTGTATGACGCAAGTAGCTTTCAATTTCTTTTTTACTATTAATAGATAACTCATTTATTAATTGATAGCTACTGGCGTTCTTATGGATACTATTAGTCTCTGCTAGACTTTGTAGAGCACGACTGGAGATTTTATTAAATGGTAAGTCACTGGCATATCCTGTTAATATGTCAACGTATAGCCATTCTAGCAGTCGAGTAATAAGGCGCTCGGTAGCCATAAAATTAAGTGGATTAGCTAGTATCGCATTGTTTGTGACAGGCTTATTCTCTGATAGGTCAATCTTTGACTCTAAAAGATGAATAACGATCAGATGGGGATTACTTTTTATATCATGATTTAAGGTATCATCAATTTGATTGGCGATGGAAATAATATTTAATAGGTTTTTCGAATATGTATGAGTCAAACGCCAGTTATGTGTTTGTTGATCGACTTCAACAGTTACTTGCCAGTTAAGTTCATCGTTTGCTAGAAGTATACTACCAGTAGTTTTTTTAATAGTATTAAAATTCAACTCTTCGAGTGCCCTTAATAAAATTAACAAAGCATATTGATTGTACTCTTCTTGGAACTGGCGCTTTTTTTCCAACGCTTTAATTAAATCTTTCACTTCTTGAGACTGTTTATTGAGTTTTGTCCATAAAATACCCACATGTCTATAGTGTTGGTCATGCATCAAGATATTTGTCTTGTGCAACTGGTTTGAAATATTCTTATGGGCTTGAGGGATTTTTAAGTAGAGTCCAAAACTTTGTAATCTAGTTATGTTATCTTGCAATGCTAAGTTTTTTTCACTAATTGTCATTAGCTCTTTGCGTTTTTCGGCGGATTTTTCATCACTGAGATTGCTTGCCCATAAACTACAAAGAAGGCTGGTTAGTTTGTAATAGCTTTCATGCGCTTTATCAAGTTGTAGGGCATCATCAATATTATTGATTTGTTCCTCTAGTTCTCTAAGTCGTTGTTGTAAAAATAGCATGACCCTATCGAGTAGTCTTGAAAAAACTTTATTTTCATATATAGAGTAGTTATCGTCACTAATTTTAGCTAAAAGTTTTCTAGGATACACGCCTGCTAAAGTACGCCTTTGCCAAGTCTCGGAATGCACAGCTAAATAACGATGAGCTTTATTAGATATCTTCTTTGCTCGGCTAACATCAATTAACTCTTCATCGTAACGAATATCAAGTCTAGGCTGGTAGGCTATTTGATGTAAATGACCTGTTTCCAATACGTCGAACAAAGATTGTTCAAAATCGTTCAATTTAGCAGTGTCCTCGAACACTTTCTCAGGCACAAGTGGGCTAGGTAGAGGAGTCAATTCATCCTCTGCTAGCCATAATGCCAATTGTAAGGCTATATGTTCAATTGAACGACTCATTGTACTTGTTATCGCTGGATCTAGGCATAGTACAGAATCTGCGTCATCTATCACAAAGTGCCCTGTACTATCACAGAAAAGAATAGTATAAGCATCTACTTCAAAACGTCGATTGTAAGTAAATGGGCGAGTATTCACATATCTTTGTGGAATTACAGAAGTAATTATAGGTAATGTGGATAATGAGACGATATCGCCTGTAATTCTATCAAGCATATATTAGACTCCACTTAACCTTTCTATATCCTGCTCTAAAAGATAACTACTCTCTTCAGGGACATCCGATAAACCTAAGGTCTCCCATATCCGTAGTAAGCTATCGTTGATATCCTCAATCTTATCAGAACGTGTATCATATCGACCACAGACTTTACCAATACGGAATACTTTAGTAGCTAACAAATGGTCAAGTGCTTCTGCCATCGTGCCACCGCAAGCCATATAGACAGGAATAAACTTACGAGCTTGGTTTTGCAAGCGATTACCCCAGCTAACTTTAATTTTAAGTAGGTTTTTCTGCAATTCGCTCTCTAATAACAACTCGAATATATCATCGACATCTGACTGATGTTTTGTAATAGCTTGTTCAAAACGTTCTATCAAACTGCTATAGGAGTATTGAGTATTGTCCACCGTATTATCGAAAGTAAGTTTCTCACTTCTGTGTATTTCCATAACGTGGGCTCTATCATAGGTTTTGTCAGCAAACTCTTTGGTTGTTTCATCGTGGTTTGCAGTGCCTATAAACCATACATTTTTAGGTATTTCTAAGGTCCGACCATTTTTAAATAGCAAGGGTGCATCATGATGTGAGCTATCTAATAAGTTTATTTTTGCGATATCAGAAGTTTCTAATAGAGACAAAAAGTCAGCAAAATACTGTTCAGGTTGAGACAAATTCATTTCATCTAATAAAATTATTTGTAGAGTGTTCTGAAATCGCGGTTGTTGGGCACGGTATAAAGCTTGTAATGCTTCTTTGGCATAGAATTTTTTCTCAAACGCGTTATAGTGACCTAATAAATCTTCTCTATCACGCCAGCCTGCTTGTACTCGAATCACCTCGCAATAAAGTTCATTATCATTATCGGGTGGGTTATTAATCGCTTTTGCAAAGGCTCGAGCTAAGCTAGTCTTACCTGTACCAGAGATACCTTGCAAAATATGTAGCTTGCTCATTGACAGTCCAGCAATAAATAGCCGTATGTCTTTATTAGTATAATAAAGACCTTGATTGGCAATGCGGGCACGCATAAGGTTTGAGAATTCCTCTAAGCTTGGCACGGCTTGCAAGCCACTTGCTAGACTACTGAATTTTTCATCCATGTCACTAAGTAGCGCAAATGGTAGTGCGCCTTTTTGAGCATCTTCTAAGTCATCAATCTGACTTTTTAATTGTTCAATACTAATATTCAGCACTCTTTTATGTTCTTCTAATATTCGTTTTTCTTGTAGCAAGTTTTGACGTTCAAGCGCGCTTAATCGAGTGTTATTAAGTTCACTCTGAGCCTGGGCATAGCTTGCTTTTAAGTCTTCTAATTGACTTAGTGTGTCATCTAATCTTTCTTCTAATCTTTGATTATCTTCTATTAATCCATCTTCATAACGTTCACTTAGTTCATGCTTAAGCTCTCTATTCTTCTGTCTAAGTCGGTTTAGTTCTTCTTGAACGTTATTGATACCATCGGTGGTTAGTTGGCGCTTTAAATCCTCAAATTGAGCATTTTCTTGTGCCATTCTATCTATCTCGTCAATTGCCTTTCTTTTACTCTCTATAAGCGCTTTGTTTTCAGCGGCTAATTGAGTTAGTTTTGCTTCAAACTGCCGATGAATATGGCTTTTCAGTACATCGTTTTGAATGTCTAACTGTGCTTTCGTTTCTTCTAATTCAGTTTGCGCCAGTTTAAGTGCGCTCTCCTGTTCGACTAAATCTAACTTTTGCTTTTGTAAGGCTTTGTTGTCATTTTCTTTTCTAGCGTGTAATTCTTTTAGTAAATCCTGCTCTAAATTATTGGCTCTAAGGGTCAACTCTTCTTCTATCAATGATATTTGTTGTTCACGCTCTCTAAGCTGGTTATCTTTATCATAAATATTTTTTAATCGTTGTTCTATTTGAGCTAGAGATGTTTTCTGTAGTTCACTTAGCTCTTTATTTTTGACTTGTAGCGCTTCTTGTTTTTGACTTGCAAAACCTAATTCAGCATTAATTTGTTGCTCTTCTAAAACAGATAACTGCTTTCGAAGCTCAAGCTGTTCTGTTTTTAAACTTTTCTTTTCTTCTAGTAACTGCTGACGTGCGTTGTCAACCTCTGTTTGCCGTTGAGCTATTGATGCATTGTCTTCGTCAAGTTTGGTCTTTTGACGGTATAGATCGCTCTTTTGTTGTTCTAGAGCTTCAAGCTCTTCATTTAGAAGAGTGCTTTTACTTTGGTATTCAGCCGAGTCTTGCTTGTATTGCTGTTCAGCTTCAGTATAAGACTCTAGGTCAGCTAGCATCTTCTCTCTAATCTCATTATCCTTTTCCAATAACATTTCTTGTTCTTTATTGACAATCGAACCTGTAACACTTTTTAGAAGCTCTGATATTTTTGTAACCTCTTTATTTGCACTAGGGCTAGGAATTTCAGACTTTACATGGTTGTTTTTTCTGTTCTTTCTTGCCATAGTGCTATGCCTTATCAGTTAATTGGTTTAAGTAATTTTGAACCCATTGAGTTGTAAATTTTGCCAGATCGAGCGCTGTACTTTGGGTAATATCAGTCTTTGGCCCGTCATGCGAGCTTTCATTACGGTAATCACATATTTGACTTAAAAATAGCAAGTCAGCATCTAAATCATCGGTAAGTAGCAATGGGTGATTAGAGTAATCAGCAATTGCTAGAATATTTGCCGTTATAATAGGCTTTAAAGAGCTATAGATAGTGGGGTATTTACCCGTTGAAAAACCTATAGCTGACTGTACCGCTCTAACATTACAAGTAGAGAAAGGTTCTAGACTCTCATCTAGAGCTCTGTTATTTGCTCGTAAAATTAGAGCTTGCAATAAGAATTTTTTATCTGAGGAGTAGGGCAGTATCTTATTATGTTGATGTGGGTAAGTGGTCAAAACATGTTTAAAGCAAGCTTCTAATGACTTTTGAGATTGCAATAATAAGTCATCGATATCTGCGCTATAGTTATGTTCTTCGAGATATTTTTGTCTGCGCAATAGTTTAGCGAGATGCATATCGAGATTATCAATCTCATTAACATTTGGATATGACGATAATATTTCAAAACGCATTTCTTCTTGTAAATGCGCCTCAAACTCTTCAATGCTTTGTTTGTCAGACTGATCAAGCCCCATAAATCGTTTAACTTTACTTGCAAAGGGTTTGTTACCCTGTGCTATGCTGTCATGTAAGTGGATAATCCAGTCATCAGATTGAGTAATATGTAATGGGTCTTGAAGCTGAGAGAAATGCTTTGTATCTATACTGTGCTGTAGATGAGTAAGGATAAAGTATGGTGTAGGTTGCTTGCTGGCAATATCAAAGTTACCAAGATTGACCCCTGCCGTCAAATCCGTACACATAAACTTGGGAGATTTTAGTTACGCAGC
>NZ_JADQAH010000018.1:0-56493 GCF_022129225.1 Psychrobacter sp. Ps7
TAACCGTTTGCTATTTTTTTGCCATCGTTTTATTCCCAATGTTCAACACGCCCTAGTGTTTTTAACATTAATCTGGCTTTTATGTCTTATTACATTGCTACATTGCTACATTGCTACATTGCGACATTCAATTTTCGCATCACTGTCCTAGCATACTTAGCGGCATCGCATTAACTTTCACTGTGTTTTCAAATAAAAAAGGATTGTCCATGACGGCATCACCATCACCGCGGCAAAATGAGCCGTCAGCGCCACAACCACTGGATAAGAACAGCACTGCTGCATCCTCCGATAGTCCAAAGCAACTATTTGGGGTTTATATCCGAGGAATGGCGATGGGGGCAGCGGATATCGTACCGGGTGTCTCTGGCGGTACCATTGCGCTGATTGCTGGTATTTACGAGCGCTTGATTAATGCCCTGAGTAGCATCGGCCCCAATCTCTGGCAGATATTTCGACAGAAAGGCGGAATCAAAGGTTTGGTTGCGGTGTGGCGACAAGTTGATGCCACTTTTTTGTTGTTTTTGTTATTGGGAATCGCCACCAGTTTTGCTACTTTAGCTGGTATTATCAAACACCTACTGGATAATCAACCGTTATTTATTTGGTCGTTCTTTTTTGGACTGGTTGTCGCAACGGTATTTATATTATTGAGTGAGATTCAGCGTTGGAATATAGGGCGAGCAGCACTATTCGTGACTGGTCTTGTTGCCGCTGTAGTCATTAGCAGCTTACCATTGCTCACGACCACACCAAGTTTGCCTTATTTGTTCTTTGCAGGGGCAGTCGCTATTTGTGCCATGATACTGCCCGGTATATCTGGGTCTTTTATTTTATTACTATTAGGTGCTTATGACGCAGTATTAGAAGCCGTACATAGCCTTAACTTTACGATAATCTTCACGGTCATTGCGGGTATGGCAACGGGATTGCTATTATTTACTCGCGCACTTAAATGGTTATTGTCTCGCTACTATCAGGCAACTTTAGCCTTGCTCACAGGTTTTATCGCAGGCTCGCTTGTGAAAGTATGGCCATGGAAAGTAGATGCGTTAGGCGCGCTTAACAGTAACGCGATAAACAACGTGATGCCATGGCAATATCCTACTGGTCCACATTGGCTAACCACTGTAGGACTGATGCTGCTAGGCGCGATTTTAGTCTCACTATTGTCTTGGTGGGGCACTCGTAGCAATCGCGCTTAAACCTGCATCATTCTCTTTTTAAAACCCAAAAACCCTCCTATACACTCTTAATAATAAGCGCCCATCCTTGCGGCGCTTATGCTTAAACCTTGCCATACAAAACCATCAAAATGTGCTAAAAAACCAAACGTCAACGGTTGTCGCAAAGTCGCTTGTCCCCTCTTTAGCTTTGTTCCCCAAACTTTCATAATGACCCTATTGGAATTCACCTTATGAATAGCGAGATGAATGATGTTACTGACTATATTTTCGGTTATTAGTATAGAAACGTGGAGCACGGCGGCACTGCTTGGTTATAGCTTGCTGGCAGGCTTGATTTTGGCGCTTGCCTTATCCTCACAGCGCTGGCTGCTCTGGTATCTATTTGGTGGTATGGCATATTGGCTAGCGGTTGAGGCGATTCAAAGCATTGTGGCGGGTCGTCCTATGCTATCAGAGCTGTCAGAATGGCACAGCTATATCATCGCCATGGGTATCAGTTGGTTGCCTTTAGCGGGCTGGGTGCTGTATCGAGCACTACGTTACGAAGATGTTAGTCGATCGGTTCAGCAGCAGCGTCAATTGGAAGCGGCACGCTATATCGAGCACACGCCTGTTTATGATGACGATTACCAACCGCGCTTCCACTGATAGAGTCGCGCTTATATCAACGAGCGACGCTGTTAGGTTGGCTCATTCTCTACTTACGGTACTTTTACTTGCCTTGTATATAACCTGTATTACATTATCTTTATTCGACTGTATCTCATCCAAAAATTACGACTAACCTGCCGTCAAATTCGCTCAATCTAGCATAGGTAGTGCGAGCATTCATTTTCGTTGCTATTCTCTTTTCTACTGTCATTTTCATAAATATTAACAACTTGTTTTAATCAAGATGACGTCATTGGATGTTACAAGATACTTAACGCTCTCTACGTAACTCCTAAAGAATAGCAACCTCTCTATCGTTTATAATCTAGTTATATATTTGTCACAAAAATTGTTATAAAGTACGCATTATTTTGCGTCTCATTCTTTAGGAGTTCGATTATGTTTACTGTTCCTGTATTAGATATTAAATCTGATCCGTTAGATGTGCTATTGGCTGTGATTGGCTATCGTTTGTCCATGCTTGCTGATAGTGATAACGAAGATGTGAAAGCACTATTCGCTGATCGCAATGTTACGATTGAGCTTGCCAGCACTGAAGCGGATATCGCCCGTTATTTTGTCTTTGATAATGGTAGCTTCAGCCAATACAGTGGTCATGCTAAAAAAGCAGATCTCACCATCAATTTCAAGGATTCGATGACGGGTGTTAAGCTTTTGACCAAAGGCAATCTTCCTGCCTTTATGACTGCTGTACAAGAAGGCAACCTCAGCATCGAAGGCGATTACAGCCTAATGATGTGGTTCAATAAACTTGCTAAGCATATCGTGCCAGCTATTCCAGAAGAATGTAAACCTTATATCCAAAAAGCCAAGCCTTATGCTTATAAAGCACAAAAACTTGCCAACCATTGGATTGGGGTGGCTAAGCATAAACTTGGTAAATCATAACGTAAATAGAGCGACGTAAACAAAGAAAACAGATCACGATTATTTAGCGCTCAGTTACTTTACTCTTTCGCAGTGTTCTGATTTTCTAAAAAGGTTGCGGTATACTATATCGCAGCCTTTTTTATTACCTAAAATTTTATGGCTTTACACACAACTCTTTTAACCACTATTCTCTTAAAAATGATTGTTTCAAAAACTATTATAAAAGGAATTATATGATGGCAGGATTACTTAACATCTCAGAGCCTAATGCCAGTAGCCCCACTGACACGTTCAATAATAAAAATAACAGCCACAGCGGCTTGAACAATGACTTTTTAAACAACTTAACAACGGATGCCACCGCCAGCCAACAAATGACCCGTAAGCATAACCGCGAAGAAATCGCCGAACTGTTTGATTTGCCTTTAATGGATTTGTTGTTGCAAGCGCAAACGATACATCGGGCGCACTTCACTGCCAATGAAGTACAAATCAGTACTTTGTTGTCGATCAAAACAGGTAACTGCCCCGAAGATTGTGGCTATTGCTCACAATCCGGTCACCACCGCGACACGACTAAATTACAAGCAGAGAAGCGCATAGAAGTCGATAAAGTCATTGCTGCGGCCAAACGTGCCAAAGCCAGTGGCTCGTCACGCTTTTGTATGGGTGCAGCATGGAAACATCCAAGCGCCAAAGACATGCCCTATGTGGTTGAGCTGATCAAAGAAGTCAAGGCCTTGGGACTTGAGACCTGTATGACCCTTGGTATGCTAGATACCAATCAAGCGACGCAACTGGCGGATGCTGGATTAGACTACTATAATCATAACCTAGATACCTCTCGCAGTTATTATGAGCAAGTTGTCAGCACACGCAGCTATGACGAACGCTTAGATACGATAGACAATGTGCGCAACTCAGGTATCAATGTCTGTAGCGGCAATATCGTCGGAATGGGCGAAAGCCGTGACGACCGTATCGATTGGGTACACGAGCTGCTAAAAATGCCTAAAGCACCAGAGTCAATTCCGGTCAACTTACTCGTCCCTATTGCTGGCACACCAATTGGCGATAAAGTCTTGGCAGAAGGTCAACTGTCAGTGATTGAATGGATTCGTACTATTGCCGTAGCCCGTATTTGCTGCCCGACCAGCTATGTGCGTTTGTCTGCTGGCCGTGAGAGCTTATCAGATTCAGAGCAAGCCTTGGCCTTTATGGCAGGTGCCAACTCATTTTTTTATGGCGATAAACTGCTGACTACTGGCAATGCAAGCCAATCAGGCGATGACAGACTCATGCGTGAGCTTGGTCTAACAAAGCAATTTGCCGCGCCAAGAGCGCCCAAAGTATTGCCTGTGATAGATGCGATGAGTGGTCATCAATCGCAAGTGGTGATGGCAGAGTAGCGTTTTTTATCGCTACCATTATTGGATAATCTGCGCTAAGCTTGCCGACATTATTGATGATAAAATATTAAATCGTAAGAGAGAATGTGATGGCAGATTATTTCAATTGGATTAAAGCGGCGCATATTATATCGATGGTCTGCTGGTTTGCGGCGATATTTTATTTGCCACGCTTATTTGTCTATCATGCGATGAGTGACGACAGCATCAGCCACGAACGCTTTGCTATTATGGAGCGTAAGCTATATCGCGGTATTATGACGCCATCGATGATAGCCACATGGGTCTTTGGTCTATGGATGTTGGGGCTAGGCTGGGAGGTATATAAAACCCAAGGCTGGTTACACGTCAAGCTATTATTAGTGGTGCTACTCTCTGGCTATCACGGTGCTTGTGGATTTTATCGTAAAAAGCTAATGGATAATCCGCATTATAAGACGCATAAATTTTGGCGCTGGTTTAACGAAGTGCCAGTGTTTGCTTTGGTCATTATCGTCATCTTAGTAGTAGTAAAGCCTTTCTAAAATCCAGTAAATATGCTCATAACTGATTTTTAAATCTGAACACCTCTAAACTAAAAGCGTCCGTTACTTATTAAAGTAACGGACGCTTTTTTTAGGACATCATAAATATGAAAGCTTAAACACTAGGGCGCATGATTTGATAGACATTACTCAAATCATAAACACGGTAACGCGCAGGTTCGCGGCGATTTTCGCCCGCATAGCTGAGGATCAGCGCTTGCTTTGCGCGCTCATCAACCCAGCCGACAAACAGTCCACTATGCTCGACGCCATTATAGCCATGATTGATATAATAGAGCCAATCCCCAACTTCAATCTCGCCACTATTGGCATACGGACCTTGACCATAAGTACCTTTATGAATGGTATCGCGTGTCACTCCGGCGCGTTTAAACACGGCATTCAAATAGTCCCAGCAGCCACCTTGAATGATCGCGCGCTCGTTCAGCGCCATCTTGCGGGCGGTGCTAACCACTTCACGGGCAGCCAAACTACTCTGCATCTCCGCACTGCTCAGTAACGGTAAATACTCGCTATCGACATTATCATAATTACCCGATAAAAAAGCGGGCATCACTGCTGGTGCTTGACGCGCTACTTCAGGATAACGATAGGATGTCTGAATCACTGGTGGAGTACTGGCAGAATTTGAGCGATAAGTTCCTGCACGTTGAATGGTAGAACGAGTACTGACTTTGGCAGAGGGCACGGAAGAGTATGATGGTGTATAGCGTGCACTGAAATCAGATTGCACAGATTTTTGGGCGATCAGCGCACTCATACTATCTGCATGGGCTTGACCTACTAGGCCAACGGTAAACAATAAAAGACTGCACGACGCTGTAACCGACGACGACATAGACACAGGCAAACGCGACATGACCAACTCCTTGTCAATAAAATATAAATGACAACATAAACTATAATAATAGGACTTTCTAATCTTACTTATAAACCATTTAGACATGACGCTGCAAGCATTATTCGGCTAAAATGACCGATAAAAGGTATAAAAATACAGACTAATGGTTAGATAAAAGGAACACGTAGAAGAACGATAGAGAGCTGGTGCTAAATAAAAAGGAAGTGAAATAAGCAGTGTTTAGATTAAATACTGCGTAGATAAAATATTACTTAGATAAAGTCACTTAGGATTTCATAGCTCAATCCAGTAGATGATTGGCTAAGAAATAAGTTAATCGTTACTCATTTTGATATTCACATGCCGCTTGCCCAATGCTTGACCCTGCAAAATAGCTTTGGCAGCGGTTGCCTCTTGGATACTATCAAAGCCGCTAATATGGTATTTGCGTATATCATCACAATCAACAATCTGTAACTGCTCACCAATAAGCATGATTTTATCACCGTCGGTCAACTGAATATGCTGACGCTTACCTTGATTGTCATGCACCAGCTCACCAGCACGCATCCACAAGATGCCGCTACTGATAAGGCCAGCCATGGCTTTTTTCTGTTGTTGGCGTTTTCGATTAAAGATAAAGCTACCAATAATCAGTAGCGCCAATGCCCCTATAGCCAAGCGCTCAGGCAGCAGACTCATTGCCAAAGCAACCGCCACTGCCCCAACCAATAATGCTGAGCCAAACCAAAACATGCCATCATCAGTCGTTTTGGGCTGATCTTGTAGCGTGATTTTGGCACCATCGTCGGTCAGCTTGAGCATGCATGACTACCTGTTACAGAGTAATAAGAAAGTAAAAGTTTAATGAAAATACGATGAGCAAGTAGTCATCAATAAGACTACCAACCCAAGGCTGTTTTTTGCATGGCAATCAGCTCAGCGATGCCTTTTTCGGCAAGAATCAACATATCGTCAGCTTGAGCACGAGTAAATGGCTTTTCTTCCGCCGTTCCTTGTAGCTCAATAAATTCGCCTTTTTGGGTCATCACCACATTCAAATCGGTATCACAGCTGGCATCTTCTTCGTAGTTTAAATCTAGATACGCTTTGCCGTCTTTCATACCAACAGAGACCGCAGCGACCAAACCAATCAGTGGATCTGCCTTGAGTTTTTTGCTTTTTTGGATACTCTCTAATGCATCGATAAGCGCAATAGCAGCCCCTGTCACACTAGCAGTACGAGTACCGCCATCGGCTTGCAAAACATCACAATCAAGATAAATGGTATTTTCACCCAGCTTACTCAAGTCAATCATCGCTCGTAAGCTACGACCAATCAAACGCTGGATTTCTTGGGTACGTCCTGATTGTTTACCACGTGCCGCTTCACGTTGGTTACGAGTATTCGTCGCGCGTGGCAACATACCATATTCAGCAGTGATCCAGCCTTTGCCTTTACCTTTAAGCCAACGCGGTACGCCAGATTCAACACTAGCGGTACACAATACTTTGGTATCACCAAAGCTGACTAACACTGACCCTTCGGCATGCTTAGTATAATGGCGCTCAAAGCTGATCGAGCGAAGTTGGTCAAGCTCACGATTGTCAATACGCATAAAAATCCCTAGTACAATGTTTTAAAGGCGGTGTCATAAAATGAGGTGTCTATCATTATGTGGCTAACCATCATTTATCTAGCAAACTATTAACAAGCTAAAATAAATAATGATTGGATGCCATAGCAGACGTAAATATTGAGATATCCTAACGTGGCAGCGGCGCAATAGCAAGATTCGTTCGAGCTATTGCGCCGCTACTTGAGCCAGTCATTGGCTTAACAAAGAAATAGCACCAACTTTATTCTAACCCTTCCATCTTACGCAATTCTTTACGCAGGATTTTACCCACGTTTGATTTTGGTAATTCATCGACGAACTGTATGTGACGCGGACGCTTGTAACCAGTCAGTTGCTTTTTACCAAAATCAAGCAACTCTTGCTCAGTCACATCGCCTTTTTTGACCACAAATAACTTTGGCTCTTCACCGCGGTCATCGTTTGGAATACCGATAGCGCCGCATTCTACCACAGCTGGATGCTCGCTCATGGCTTCTTCGATCTCATTTGGGTATACGTTAAAACCAGAGACCAAAATCATGTCTTTTTTGCGGTCAACAATTTTAATAAAGCCTTTTTCGTCCATGATACCGATATCGCCAGTTTTCAGAAAGCCATTGGCAGTAAACGTTTCAGCTGTTTCCTCTGGACGATTTTGATAACCTATCATCACCTGCGGACCTTTGACACAAATCTCGCCGCGATCACCCAATGCGACTTCATTTTCATCATCATCGATTAGTATTATATCGGTGCTAGAGGCAGGAATACCAATTTTACCCGTGAATTCAGCAATGGTCATCGGGTTAAAAGCAGCCACTGGTGAGGTTTCTGACAAACCATAACCTTCAACGATAGGCAGACCAGTGATTTTATGCCACTCTTTTGCCACGCTTGGCAAGACAGACATACCGCCACCGATAGACGCTTTTAGGTTAGAGAAATCTAAGTCTGCAAAGCCGTCTTTGTGTACTAGACCGTTAAACAAAGTATTCACCGCAGGGATAAAGGCGGGTTTGTATTTGGCCATCTCTTTAATCAGACCATCTAAATCACGAGGGTTTGGAATAAGCAAGCCTGCATAACCTCGGTACATGCCATACATGCCGCAGACCATAAATGAGAATACATGATATAGCGGTAGTGCCGTCAGGATGACATCATTGGCATCAACATCATCATCAAATGCACTGTCCATCAATGCACTAATCTGTAGCATATTGGCAACTAAGTTACCGTGCGACAGCATTGCACCTTTGGCAACCCCTGTCGTACCGCCAGTATATTGCAATAATGCCACGTCGCTTAAATTCAAATCAGGGCGCTTATATTTGCTGGCTGATACTGCATTTAAAGCGTGCTTAAAACTCACGCTGTTCGGCAGTTTATAAGCCGGAATCATTTTTTTGACATGACGCGCAACGAGATTAACGACGGCTCCTTTCACTATTCCTAGCATATCGCCAATCTTACAAACGATGACATGCTCAACCTGACCTTTGTCTTCCGCCTCTTGATAAGTGTTCGCAAAGTTCTCAACGATGAATAAAGCTTTGGTGCCACTATCATGCAGCTGATGCGATAACTCTCGGCTGGTATATAAAGGGTTGACGTTGACCAACACCATACCTGCACGGATGATCCCCAAAGCAACCACTGGATATTGCAGGAGGTTGGGCATCATCACCCCAACTTTATCACCTGTTACCAAGCCTAATGATTGTAAGTAACTGGCAATTTGGCGACTGTATAAATCCAATTCCTTAAAGCTAATCGATGCACCCATACAAATATAGGCCGTTTTTTTCCCATAACGGCTAAAGTTACGCTCAAACACATCAAGTAAAGAGGTATTGTCATCAGGCATATCGATAGTCGCATCAATGCCATAACGCTCATAAGTTTTCAACCATGGGCTGTCACTATCTATCGTCGGCATAGTAGGAAATACGCTGTCTTTATTATTCATTGCAGCATTATCGTTTGTGGTCTCTTTATTGATACTGTCGGTCATAATTTTCCCTAAATGTTACCGTTAAAAACGTAGAATAATCTAATGAAAACACCATTATTTTTTGTGATTGATCAATGACAGCAGAAGCTTGTGAATAAAAAACGTGATAACAAAAAAGGTTTATCATTCACAAGCTTTGTCAATCAAAGCGCAACGTTAAGTCCTTAATAAATAGCACAATAACTCGGCATTGCCGAATTAAAAACCCCTTTAGCCCTGATAGTTTTATCAGAGATATAGCGCAAAACTAACGTCATCTCGTCGATAAATAGACAAATATGTCGGTAAGCACTATAGCAGTTTTGCTAAAAATTCTCTATCTCTACCTGACTGGGTCATAGCGACAAAAAAAGCAATAAATACAAAAAATGATAAGGCAGCATACCAGCAACCTTACCATTTTTGGATCACGACACCCAGTATCACAACCACCACTATCACGACGACTTAGCATCCTGATAGTTTCTTTCAGATTTAGTTCGTAGCGTTAGTTTGTAGCGTTAATTTTTATCATTAGTATCGTGGTGACTTATCATGATGACTTTACGAGTGCCTAACAAACAGTAGCAGACACTCATAAAAATACTCTGCCGCTGAAAGCTAGCTGATTAACCGTGGTTCTTTTCTTCCAGCACGCGCAAATCTTTGTGCAAAATCTTACCGACATTTGATTTTGGTAATTCATCGATGAACTCAACATAACGAGGACGCTTATAACCAGTTAAATTCTCTTTGCTATAAGCAAGCACTTCTTCTTTAGTCAAACTGTCATCACTACGCACAACATAAATCTTTGGCACTTCGCCGCTCTTTTCATCTTCGATACCGATGACACCGCACTCCAAAATCTTTGGATGACCTGACATCACATCTTCGACTTCGTTTGGATAGACGTTAAAGCCAGATACCAAAATCATATTCTTTTTACGATCAACGATTTTAAAATAGCCTTCTTCATCCATCACGCCGATATCACCCGTACGGAAATAACCGTCAGACGTCATGACTTCAGCAGTAGCATCATCACGTTTCCAGTAGCCTTTCATCACTTGTGGACCACGAACACAAATCTCGCCGCGCTCACCCAGTGCGACCTCATTGCCTTCTTCATCCAAGATAGCCATGTCTGTTGCTGGCATCGGTAGACCAATATTGCCTGAGAATTCGCCCGTACCTTCTGGGTTTGCTGACGCCACAGGAGACGTCTCTGACAGACCATAGCCTTGTACGATTACATTACCAGTAATTTTTTGCCATTTATCAGCGGTGTCTTTTAATACTGCCATGCCACCGCCCATCGACATCTCAAGCTTGCTATGATCTAAAGCTTTGAATGGATCGCTATTTGCTAAAGCATTAAACAGCGTATTGACCGCTGGGAAAAACGCTGGTGGATAATCTTTATAAGCTTTGATTAAGCTTGCACCATCACGTGGGTTTGGCACCAGTAGCCCGATACAACCGCGATATAAGCCAAACATGCCGCAAACGGTAAACGAGAAAATATGATATAGCGGCAAGGCGGTCATGATAACTGGCTGCTCATCCATACCTTCAAACTTATCAAAAGCATCGCCAAGATAGGTATCACATTGAATCAGGTTGGCGACTAAATTACCATGCGTGAGCATTGCGCCTTTAGCGACACCGGTCGTACCACCGGTATATTGCAAAACGGCAATATCATCAAGGCAGATGTTATCTGGACGTTTGTAATTTTTGGCTGAGAAGCGATTCAGTGCTGTTTTGAAGCTGGTGCTGGTTTTAAGATTATAGTCAGGTACAAGCTTCTTCACGTGACGCACGACCATATTAACGATAAAGCCTTTCAATGGACTCATCAAATCACCCATCGACGTCACGACGACATGGTCAACCAAGTCTTTACCAATGTCTTCATACGTTTTGGCAAAGTTCTCTAAAATAAATAATGCTTTAGTGTCAGAGTCTGTTAGTTGATGCTCAAGCTCTTTTGAGGTGTAAAGCGGGTTAACATTAACCAAGGTCATGCCAGCACGCAGCACACCCAATACGGCAACCGGTAGCTGCAAAATATTTGGCATCATGACGCCGACTTTATCGCCTTTTTTTAAGCCAAGTGATTGCAAGTAGGCAGCAATTTGTTTGCTATAACGATCTAAATCTTCATAGGAGAGTTTTGCATCCATACAGACAAACGCTGTCTTGCCAGCGTGCTTCGTAAAATTCTGCTCAAATATATCGATTAAAGAAGTATTAGCGGCTGGCATATCAATGTCGTATTGAATACCAAGCTTTTCGTAAGTTTTGACCCATACTTTATCGTTACGACGAATTAGGTTACTGTGATTTTCCATAATCTTTTCTCTCCTAGTAATAGTACGCTACCGTCAACCCATGCGAATCACAGTGTGATAAAAATATAAAAACTCAGAGCGCAGGCTTGTCATCGTAATGGCAGGCTTGGCTGTGAGGCAATCATATGGTGATGAGCAAACAATATAGCGGTAAATAGCCCTCTGTTCATTAACATACACACTTTATACAGACTACTCAATATAAAAGATTGCTACTTGAGTTCGCAAACTGTCTTGACGGTCAATAATATCTTAGTTATCAAAACCTTAATAGCGATAAGCGATAATTTTTCAGCGATTTATTAGCGAACATTTATTCATTAATACTCTTTATAGTGTTTTATCGTTAACTATTTTTTACCTTTACTATCAAGGGCAGTAGCAAGCTCTGTTAAAGTCATAAAGTTACGCTGTGTACTCTCTTTATCATTATCCAGCACGTCACGACCTGTCGTCTATTCTGACTTATGCCTTTTTAATTTTGCCAATATCCTTTACGATAGCGCTATCCTATTTGTACGCTTGCACCAATTATTTATACCTATTAAAACTGATAAGTGAACCCTATTTTATGTCCGATGTTATTGATCATACGATTGACCCTATTATTCCCAATGAACCGATGGATACTCGCTCAGTCGCAGAGTTCACTGAGCAGGCCTATCTCAACTATGCGATGTACGTCATCATGGATCGGGCGCTGCCAAATATCGCTGACGGTCTAAAGCCTGTACAGCGCCGCATTGTTTACGCCATGAGTGAGCTGGGGCTAAAATCAACGGCGAAGGCGAAAAAATCTGCGCGTACCGTCGGTGACGTCTTAGGTAAATACCATCCACATGGCGATAGTGCTTGTTATGAGGCCATGGTGCTCATGGCGCAGCCGTTCAGCTATCGTTATCCGCTCATTACGGGTCAAGGTAATTGGGGTAGCCCAGATGATCCAAAATCATTTGCGGCGATGCGTTATACCGAAGCCAAAATGTCGGCTTATGCCAATACTTTGCTGGCAGAACTCGGACAAGGTACAGTCGATTGGCAAGATAACTTCGATGGCACCATGCAAGAGCCAACCACCCTACCTGCTCGCCTGCCTAATATTTTATTGAACGGCACAACAGGTATTGCAGTCGGCATGGCAACGGATATCCCACCGCATAACTTGAATGAAGTGGTTCGTGCTGCTATTCGCTTGCTGAAAAATCCTGAACTATCGGTTAAGCAGCTCACGCAATCGATACCAGCGCCTGACTTGCCGACCCCTGCTGAGATCATCACCAGTAAAAAAGACTTGCAGGCGATGTATGAGAGCGGCCGTGGTAGCTATAAAATGCGCGCGACCTTTCATATTGACCCTAAAGAGAAAAATCTCGTCATCATCGACGCCCTTCCTTATCAAGTCTCAGGCAATAAGATTCAAGAACAAATCGCTAAGCTGATGATTGATAAAAAGCTGCCGTGGATCGTTGACATTCATGATGAGTCAGACCATGAAAACGCTTGTCGTATCGTCTTAGAGCTAAAATCTACCCGCGTCGATGTGCAGCGCGTCATGAGTCATTTATTTGCCAGCACTGATCTTGAAAGCAATTACCGCGTCAATATGAACATGATTGGCCTAAATGGTAAACCACAGGTCAAAAACCTAAAAGAAATCCTTGATGAATGGCTAATCTGTCGCCGCTCTGTGGTCACGCGCCGTCTGCAATATCGCCTCGATAAAATCGACAAGCGCTTACACATCCTCGCAGGCTTACTGATTGCTTATCTTAATATTGATGAAGTCATTCGCATCATTCGCGAAGAGGACGATCCAAAATTATCGTTAATGCAAGATTATGACCTGACTGACATCCAAGCCAATGCTATTTTGGATATTCGTCTGCGTCAACTGGCAAAGTTAGAGGAAATTGAGCTGCGCCGCGAGCAAGATGAACTGGCTGCCGAACGCGCCATCATTCAAGAGTATCTGGACAATCCAGACAGTCTGACCAATCTGATGATTGACGAGCTGACAGCCGATATGAAAGAACATGGCAATGAGCGCGTGTCACCATTGGCAGAGCGCGAAGAAGCGCAAGCATTAAAAGAATCTGACCTTGTACCGAGCGAACCGATCACTGCCATCCTATCAAAGGCAGGTTGGATTCGTGCTGCCAAAGGTCATGACGTCGATGCCGCTGGCATGAGTTATCGTTCAGGTGACAGCTATCAAGCGCACGTCCGTGGCAAATCCAATGAGAAAATCTACGTGCTCGATAGCACTGGACGCAGCTATAGTATTGATGCACATAGCCTTGCTTCGGCTCGTGGTCAAGGCGATCCGCTGACCAGTGTGTTAAAGCCACCAGCTGGTGCCAGCTTTGAGCAGCTATTAACGGGCGCTGACAATCAGCGCATCATCCTCGCCAGCTCCGCAGGTTATGGCTTTATCAACTCCATTGGTAATCTCGATAGTAATCAAAAAGCGGGCAAAAATATCATCAATCTAGCAGCTGGTAGCCGTTTGCTCCCTGTTGCGCGTATCGATGCGCCAGTAGATACGACTGCCAATGCTGATGGTGACAATACTAATGCAAAGGTAGCGCCTGACCATATCGCTGTCGTGACCAATGCTGGATATTTGCTGATATTTGCCCTCGATGATTTGCCTGAACAGGCACGCGGTAAAGGTAATAAGCTAATTAAATTGAAAGAGAATGAGGAAGTGCTCGCCATTACGCCTCTCAGTCAGCAAGACAGCCTAATTATTACTGCTGGCAAACGTCATGTGACGCTAAAACCAAATGATTTGGCTAATTATAAGGGTGTTCGCGGCAATCGTGGTGGTCAGCTACCAAGAGGTTTTCAGAATGTGACGAGTGTTGAGGTTGGGTAGTTTTGGTTTAATTATTTTTTATAAGTTGAATATGTGATTGAAACTATATTAAAAGGTATTAATAACAGAGATATTGCTTCATTTTTTTGGGTGCTAGCAATATCTCTCTTTATGATAGTTCAAAGTTACAGGAAAAGTACTGGTATATTTTTGGCCCTTAAAGCTTTAATTAAATCGGTACTTAATAAGAAATTAATAACAATATTTCTTATTTTACTACTCAGTACTTTATGTAGTGTTTATTTTCTCAAGTTCCTCAATCTTTGGGATTTTTCTCAAGTCAAAAATACATTCCTATGGATAATATTTACAGGTCTATCATTTATTGGGAAGTCTTTTAGTAGCCAGAATTATAAATTATTATTAAAAAGCACTATTCTGACAAACCTCAAACTTCTAATATTTCTTGAGTTTTTTATAAACCTATACGTTTTTAGTTTATCAATTGAAATTTTCTTGGTGTTTATTACCACTTTTTTAGTAATATTATCTGTATTCTCTGAAAGACGTACGGAAGTAAACGAGGTGAAAGCACATAAAACTATCAATATGTGTATCTTTATAATAGTCGTTCTACTCTCCACTATTACATTTTTTAAATTTATAAATAATCCTGAATTTTTTTTAAATCGTTTAAACTTCCTAAACCTAATCACTCCAATCAACTTGACAATACTTTCTCTACCTTCAATATTGTTGTTATTCATAGTCAAGTCATACGAAGAATTTTTTGCTTATTATAGTCAGTGTCTGAAACACTCAAATGGAGCCAAAAATATTAAAATAACAATAATAAAAAGAGTAAACATTAAAATAAATAATTTAAACAAACTCAGAATACTTGTTGCTTCAAAAAATATTATAACCTTACAAGGAATTCATGAAGCCATTAGCTTAATTGAAAAGCATAATAAGCTTGAAGCTAATCCTCCAGCAGTATCATTGCAACAAGGTTGGTCACCCTATCTAGCTCTTAATTTCTTAAAAGACAAAGAAATACAATGTAGCTTTTATAAACCTATAGACATTGAAGAATGGTTCGCAAGCTCTAATAGCTACGAATTAAGTAGTTTTCTGAACAATATTTTTTATTATATTTCTGGAACTGAAAATTATGTTACTCGCTTAAGCTTAAAACTCAGCATTACCGATATTTCCACCCAACAGGAAGATATTGATAAGTTTTGTATGCTGATATCACACCTATATTTTAATGCTACAAACGAGAAAATACAGGACATAATTATTTTTAAAGTTTTAAGCGTCCAAAATTTTGAAATCACTCATGAGCTTTATAAGATATCTGTAGAAATAAATAACTATATGTATAATAACGGATTTTCAATAAACTTTATCATGAAGAACCATAATCATATCAACTAAAAAATCTATCAATATAGACGGATTTTTTACGCTAGTTATAATAGAGAACTCATCTAAGGCTTATTGGATTCAGCATCTTTAAAAATCGCTTTCAAAAAGCTTTTAATCTGAGCACTTGTCATTAGATAGGGATTATAGTCAGAACCTGCTGAGAAGCTTTTTAGGGCATATTCTTCGTCTTCAGCGCTTGATGTTAGATGTTTCACTAAAAACCCATTCCATTGACGCGACTCTATTTCCTCTATATTAACAATATTGGGAAAAATGGTTGAATGCTCGTCAAGTATTTTTTCTAAGGCAATATTGATAGCGGGCCTTGTTCCTTGAAAACTTTGAACGAAATAACCTTCACTAATGACTAAAGCTGAAGCTATATTGTTTTCTTCAAAATACCTTCGCCAATACTCAAGTGCGCGAGTTAGCTCGATTCCTGAATCTAGGTCGACATTTTTGGCGATATATATCATGTTGATAAGAATATGCTCGCCATTTATTTTTTTGCTTTCTGGAGTATGGCTTGTCGCTATAGTCATGAGAAACCTTATTTATAAAAACCTGATCTAATTTAAGATAAAGTATAATCAATAAAATTTTTTTTCTTAGTGGTTTTTTGTCATCTAGCATCATTGTATTTCTAGAAATAACCATTGGAATTTTAATGAAATAGGATGCTGACATTTCTCGGAGTACAATTGTACTATAAAACTTGGCACAATGACTGCGATATCATTAGTCTAATAATTAACAAGCCTAATCTATATTTTCCTATAGCACGGTCTCAACCCTAACATACGACTGACCCACGCTTACTCATGTCTCAGTCGTTGCAAACATCACTTACTCTTACTAAAAATCCGTCTATACACACGGTATAGACGGATTTTTTATGCTCATTAAAACGACTAAGGCATCAATACCGACCCATCTCAACCGTTGTCTCAGCAAGCACACTATCGCCTTGCCATGCCTGCACATCTACCGTATACAGATGGTTTTTGCCACCTGAACAAGGTGGTTTATATGCCCCTCCCGCTTCCCCTGCACGGCTACGATATTCCGCGACCATCTCAATCCCAACTGGCACTTCATAAGTATGCCCAAACACACGTGGAATCTCAGCACTCGTAGCACCTTCTGGTAGGTTAAACTCTACAATGCCATGTCCACCATGTTGCATACGTTTATTGCTCACATCGCTGTAAACGAAAACCAAGCTCTCCGCGCCCATCGGTATGTTTGAGACCGTCATGCTCGGCGTGGCTGGATTTTTGCCATCATAGTTTAGACACTGCTGCCCTTCAGGTATTTTTTTGCCATTCCAAGCAGCATCGTTAAACTTAACATCCATTGCAAAGGCATTGGAAGATAGTGCCAATGTTGCCAAAGCCGTCAAAGTGGTGACTGATTTTAAGGTAAAAATTTTCATACTAGCTCCTTCAGGTAGCGGATACACTGATAAAAACCGTTCATCATTTTATTAACTGATATTGATCGTTAATCTTAACCTTATAATAAATAGCCACTATTAAGTTAATTATATCGTTTAGGGTTTTTGTTAACCCTTCGAATAAGCGCAAATCAATCGCAATGCCAGCAAAGCGAATACCGCAGCAGTAGCCAAATTTGCATCATCGCAGGTTACTCTATAGGTATTTATCTCTTTGGGTGTGTTGTAGTAGTATCTAAATCATTGGTATTGAAACGACTAAAAAACAATAGGATCATCATGTTTATCGAAGACAAAATCGCCAAAGAAAGTATGACTATCAACACTCCGACACCCAAGATCATCTTTTTTGACATCGATGATACCTTGAGCCGCAATGGCATCATTGCCGAACACAACAAAGCGACCCTTGAGCAGCTTGCAGGTACTGATATTAAGCTGGTGATTTCAACGGGACGCTCCAAAGCCATATTGCCAGCAGATATTTTAGCCTTGCTCGAAGCTGATGTCTTAGATGCGATTATTTGTATGAATGGACAGTATAGTTTTGATAAAAAGGGTCGAATTAGCCACTATCCGTTGTCCGCTGAGCAAACGGATACAATCGTGCGTCTGTGCCAACAGAGCGAGTTGATTCATAAGTTTGACTCTGCCACCCATCTCGCTTGGTCAGGTGAAAATGAGCGCTTGCGCGAGTTTAATGCCATCACGCCAAACTCTATCGTTGACCCTGAATATCATAAAGGGAATACCGTCTATCAATGCTCAGTATTTTTTAACAATCAACAAGAGAAAATGCAGGACGTCGATTTTGCCCAGTACGATTTAAAGCTCGTCCATTGGCATCATATCGGCGCAGATATCTTACCGATAGAGGCATCCAAGGCGCGAGGCATTAAAGACGTCTGTCAATATTATGGGGTGGATGCCAGTGAGTGTATGGCGTTTGGTGATGGGATGAATGATTTAGAGATGTTTGACTTGGTCGGCTATGCGGTGGCAATGGGCGATGCAAAGCAAGAATTGATTGCGCGTGCAGACTTTGTTACGGGTACGATTGAGGAGCGCGGTATTCAGTCGGTGCTTGAGCAGTTTCATATTGCGTCTTAATAATCAGACTTTGCAAATTGCTATTTATCTAGGACGTGTTCTCACTTTTAAAATAAGGACACGTCCTAGCAAAATCTAACCACGCTTCGTCATTAAACTATAAACCCAACTACCGATTTTATAAAATCCGACAACAATCAAAATAAGCACCACCGCTGCCAGCATATAAGCCAACCAAACCGGCACATTACTCAACCAGCCAATCGTAAATGCCAAACCCATGTACGTTTCAACCGGCCAATTAACGATAGGTGTCGGCGAGCCAGCGTTAAACATGGTCATAAAGGCAATTATGCCAAGCACAGCAGTAATCAGTCCAGCGCGTTTACGATTATTCATCTTTTGCCTCTTTTAATTCGAACCATTTAATTAACATTCGATTATTTTTATTTTATCGGTACTCTTTGCATCTTATAAAAACCACGTTGTAAACTCATGGCTTAAGGGTAAAGCAGCTCTCATCATAGCATGATTATTTACGCTTATTATCTTACTCAAATTCAGCAGTAAATCTCATATTTCTAATTTTATACATTCTTCAGCCATTCATCAGCGCCACTTTTAACAATATTATGAAGAACGAACTTCTTTCTTGCCCTTTAAATTCTTAACAATCATAGCCATAATAGTTTCACAACTGGCTCGATACTTTATATTCAGCACTTAGTATTTAGCCCTTAGCTTCCATTATCTATCATTTAACTTTTTACTCATTTGCATCATTCTTATTTAGGAGAGATATTTTGACTCATTTATCATCGCCCCACAACATTGCTCGTCGCGCTCGTATACTACCAAAAGCACTATTAGCCGTAGCTGTTGGGCTAGCACTTGCTAGCTGTAGTAAGTCAGATAATACGGCGGCTGATGGTACAGCGGCGAGTGCTGAAACGCTCAATCTGTATAACTGGTCAGAGTATATGCCGCAAGAAATCCTTGACGGCTTTACTGAAGAGACAGGCATTCGGGTCAATTACACCACCTTTGATTCTAACGAAGCTATGTACGCCAAGCTTAAATTGCTCGATGACTCTAGCCAATATGACTTAGCCATCCCATCGACCTATTATGTCGAAAAAATGGCCAAAGAAGGCTTGCTGCAAGAGCTCGATAAATCTAAATTAAGCAACTTTAAGAATCTTGATACGTCTTTTACCAATACCAAGGTTGATCCAGAGAACAAATATTCGATTCCTTATATGTGGGGCAGCACCGGTCTTGCCATTAATGGTGACAAGGTCGATCCTGCAACCGTAAATAGCTGGAACGATTTATGGCGTCCTGAGTATAAAGGGCAAGTGATGCTGATGAACGATATGCGCGAAGTGTTTGGCATGGCGCTATTGACCCTTGGGCATTCAGGTAATAGTAAAAATCCTGACGAAATCAAAGCCGCTTATGAGAAGCTCACGACCTTGATGCCAAATGTGAAGACCTTTAACTCGGATGCCTCGCGCATGCCTTATATGGAAGGCGAAACCACGGTTGGTATGAGTTGGAATGGTGAAGCTATCATCGCCAATAACGAAGGCTTGACCAGCTTGGTTTATAAATATCCAACTGAAGGCGCTATCTTGTGGATGGATAACTTTGTCATTCCGAAAAACGCCAAACAAGTCGATGCAGCCCACAAGTTTATTGATTACTTACTGCGTCCTGAGAACTCTAAAATCGTCAGCGAAGAGATTGGTTATGCCTCGCCTAATATGGCTGCGCGTGAGATGATGCCAGAAGAGGTGAGAAACAATCCAACCATCTATCCGAGCAAAGACGTACTGGCAAAAGCGGAATTCCAAGAAGATGTGGGCGATGAAGCATTGCAAGTCTATCAGCAGTATTGGGATAAGCTAAAAACTGGTCGTTAATCACTGTTTGTTGATAGCTGTTTTTTTATAGCTCGTTTTAATAACTTTTTTTAACAGCTGTTACCGCAAGAAAACGTTGACTTAATAACGTCAGCGTTTTTTATTTATTCTTTATTTGGCTGTTATTTAACTTTTATAGTCGGTTCAATACAATTTGGATACAAGGAAGGCGAGCAAAAGTACTACAAATAGTAGACTAAGCGAGCCTGACACCGTATCTGATTTATATAGGATTGACTAATTTATAAGTGCAAATCGGTTTCACTACCTTTATGCTCGATACGGCGCTGCTCGCGGCGTTGATAGCGCAGACCGGAGGCGGCAAACCATTGCGGCTTAGTCGTTTGCAATAAATCACTAAGTCGCTGCAACTGTACTTGCAGCGTTTGGGTGAGCCAAAAATAGCCTTGCCACTCAAAGCCTAAGTTTTCTACACTTGGATATTCTGATACCGCGATACGCGTAATCGGTCGAAATACTTCATCATTTGGACTACGTAATACCGCCGCCATATGCTGCATCGCTTGCGTCAATTCGTGCTGATAATGAATAAGCAAAATATGGTTTTCATCATCAATCTCAATATTAGCCAAACGCGGTGCGGCACTTAACAGCAAATCAATGGTACCAATAATATTACGATGGGTACGCTGAATAGTCTCTAGCGTTTCTTTTTCAATCCCAGATTCGCTCGCTGTGGCGGCGATATGCGGGCGCACGGCAAGCAAACGCTTATTAATCTTCTGTAATGCTTTCACCAAAGACTTATTGACGGGTGTATCTGGTATAGAGCTGTTCGATGGATAAATAATACTGGCCGAACTGGTCGCCTTACTATATTTAAACGGCTTGGGCACTAAGACATCCGCATCAATATGATTGCCAACCCCTGCATACAAATTGCTGCAGGTTTCAAGATTACTGGCCAATAAAAACCGCCACATCAACGTCGACTTCAGCGGTAAAATTAACGTAGCGGCCACCGCTACTCCTGCACCAAGCAAAATATTGAACGCGCGATATAAGCCATCTTGAGTAATATTGCTGTGGTCAGGACTCGATACAATCATCAGCATGGTAATACCTGTCAGCAGACCGATATAACCCAATTGCTTGACCGCTACATAACCAATAATGCCACTGATAATGCCAATCAGCCCATAATACAACCACAGCCAGCCACCGATATCTTTAATCAGCCATAAGAAGCTAAGCCCAACCACCACCCCAAGCAAAGTACCCAATATCCGCTCTTTAGCCTTGGTATAAATCGCCCCTTGATATTGTAACAAACCCAAAATCACAAACACAAACACAAACACAAACACAGTAATAGTCGTCCACTCACCATGCGGCAAGTGCGTAAACTCATTTAACAAGAGCGCAATAAGTACAGCCAGACCCAAACGTATGGCATGCAAAACGTCTGCATGCTGATAACGGGCGTAAGGCTCTACAAACGGGGCGGTAAATCGTTGCCAAAAAGTCGGTTTCACGCAGGGTATCTCTTATAAGTGAAGAAAGAAAAAATCGGTTAAATTGTAGCTACTGGCTTAACCACTGATAAAGCGCTGATAAAGTCATGACCAAAAAATAACGCCTTTTACCTATTAAAAGATAAAAGACGCTGAAGGTCAAAACATGCTAGCACATAACGACAAAAAAACACCCTAACAACATCGCATTTGGCTATTGGTAATGCTGAAAGGTGCTGACAAATACTTGCCAGCATCTCCTATATTTACAAGTGTAAATCGGACTCGCCCCCCTGCTCTTTCATTCTACGCTGCTCACGCCTTTGATAGCGCAGACCAGAAGCAGCATACCACTGCGGTTTGGTCGTTTGTAGCAGATCACTTAACTGTTGCAGTTGTGCTTGCAACGTTTGCGTCAACCAAAAATATCCTTGCCACTCAAACGTTGCATACTGTACGCTAGGATATTCTGATAGCGCAATACGCGTAATAGGTCGAAAAGTCTGATCGCTTGGACTGCGTAGTACTGCCGCGATATGCTGCATGGCTTGGGTGAGCTCGTGTTGATAGTGAATCAGTAGCGTATGATTATCATCGTCGATATCGATATTCGCTAAACGCGGTGCTGCACTGAGCAATAAATCGATGGTACCGATGATATTGCGATGGGTACGCTGAATCGTTTCTATCGTCTCTTTATGAATGCCGGACTCGCTTGCTGTTGCAGCGATATGTGGACGTACTGCAAGTAGTCGCTTGTTTATTTGCTGCAGCGATTTTATCAACGCTTTATTGACAGGCATATCTGCAATAGCGCTACTTTGAGGATAAGACAGGCTAGCTGAGCTTTTTGCTCTAGTATAGACAAGCGACTTGGGAGCCACTATTTCAGCATCGATATGATGTCCGACACCAGCATAAAGAGTACTACAGGCTTCTAAATTATTTGCCAATAAGAATCGCCACATCAACGTCGACTTTAGAGGTAAGATCACTGTCACCATGACCGCAATACCTGTACCGATTAAGATATTGAGTGCGCGATAGACACCATCTTGCGCCATATTAACTTGATTCAAGTTAGAGACGATCATCAGCATAGTAATGCCAGTGAGTAATCCAGTATACCCTAGCCGCCTGACCGAAAAATAACCAATAATCCCACTGACGATACCAATAAGCAGGTACTCTATCCCTAACCAAGCACCCGTCCCTTTATTGAACCATAAGATTGCAAATGCCACGACAATACCCAAAACCGTGCCTAGTACTCGCTCTTTGGCTTTGGTATAAATAGCGCCTTGATACTGTAGCAATCCTAAAATAATAAAGACAGTGATCGTCGTCCATTCTCCGTGTGGAAAATGGCTTATTTGATTGGCTAACAGCGCAAGTACAATGGCTGCACCGATACGTATGGCGTGCAAGATATCAGCGTGCTGATAGCGCGCATAAGGTTCAATGAATGGTGCAGTAAATCGTTGCCAAATTTTTGGTTTCACGCACAGGTACTCTTATTAATTGAAGAATATATAGTCAATGAAAAGTAATATCGAACCATCATGTACTGCTGATATCAAAAAAAACGTCTCTTACCTGTTAAAAGGCAAAAGACGTTTGAGATCGAAATAGAGTGGTCAATAATTGGATGTAAACCAAACCCATTATACCTCTAAGAAGTCCAAAATACCTTCAGCAGCTTCACGACCTTCCCAAATCGCGGTCACGACCAAATCAGAACCACGTACCATATCACCACCAGCAAATATCTTGGGGTTTTTGGTTTGGAATTTAAAGGTTTGCTTTTCCGCTGCCAGCACGCGCCCAGAGCTGTCCATTGCCACTTGCTGAGACTCAAACCAGTCAGCAGGGCTAGGACGGAAGCCAAAAGCCATAATCACAGCATCACATGGGATAATTTCTTCTGAATTAGGAATCGGCTCAGGACGCTGACGACCACGGTTGTCTGGCGCACCCAAGTGAGTCGTGACGACTTTCACGCCATTCACTTTACCATTCAAGCCAATGATTTCTGTCGGTTGACGATTGAATAGAAACTCAACGCCTTCCTCGCGAGCATTGACCACTTCGCGGCGCGAACCTGGCATGTTCTCTTCGTCACGGCGATAGGCACAAACTACTTGCTCAGCGCCTTGGCGAATACTGGTACGGTTACAATCCATCGCAGTATCACCACCACCTAGCACCACCACTCTTTTACCCTTAAAGTCGATATATTCTTCAGGATTTTTTTCCCAATCGTTGCAACGATTGACGTTGGCAATTAGGTAATCTAGCGCATCATGAACACCGGAAAGCTCTTCACCAGCAAAGCCGCCACGCATATAAGTGTAAGTACCCATGCCCATAAATACCGCATCGTACTCGCTTAACAGTTCATCAATACTAATATCAGTACCGATTTCTGTCTCAAGACGAAATTCCATGCCCATGCCTTCAAAGATGACACGGCGGTTACGCATGACGTCCTTTTCCATTTTAAACTCTGGAATACCAAAGGTCAGTAAACCACCAATTTCAGGACGCTTATCAAACACAACTGGTTTTACGCCATTTCTAACGAGTATATCCGCACAGCCCAAACCTGCTGGCCCTGCACCGATGATCGCGACTTTTTTATCTGTCCAAACCACATCAGACATATCCGGACGCCAGCCAAGTGCAAAGGCGGTATCGTTGATGTACTTTTCGACATTACCAATGGTCACAGCGCCAAAGCCATCATTTAAGGTACAAGCGCCTTCACATAAGCGATCTTGTGGACAGACGCGACCGCAGACCTCAGGCAACGTATTGGTGCGGTGACACAATTCAGCCGCTTGAAATATCTGCCCTTCGGTGGCCAATTTGAGCCAGTTAGGAATGTAGTTATGTACAGGGCACTTCCATTCACAATAAGGGTTACCACACTCCAGACAGCGGTGCGATTGCTGCGCAACGGCTTCACTCTCGAACGGTTTATAAATTTCAACAAATTCCGTTGAGCGCGTGGCGATGTCTTTTTTGGTCGGCTCAAGCCGTGGTACATCTAAAAACTGAAAACTATTTTCTAAGCGTTTTGCCATGGTATTGTCTCTTTAATATGAGGCTTTTTATATCAAGCTTTTTTAAAGTGGGCGGTGACAGTCAACGATGTCTCATTTATCGCAAAATTAAGAGCTTTATATCGTGACCGTCACTTACCTGCTGAAAACCTCTGAGTTAAAAGGTTTTTAAAAGCGGAACATTGGATAATCCAAGCAAAGCTACTGTGGGTCAGCCATGGTGGTCTTGAGAAGGCTCGCAATGTTTGCCGCTTTAGGCTTCACCAAATAAAACTTACGAACATAGTGCTCAAAGTCAGCCAATATCGTCTGACCCCACGCGCTGCCTGTTTTATTAACATGCGCTTCAATCACTTGCTGCAAATGAATACGATGCTCTTCGGTTTGCTCACTTGAGATACGATTCAGATCGATCAGCTCATGGTTACAACGGTCAAAGAAGTCCCCTTCCATATCGAGCACATAAGCAAAACCACCTGTCATACCTGCCCCAAAGTTGAGACCCGTACGCCCAAGAATAGTGACAATACCACCTGTCATATATTCACAGCAATGATCGCCTGTGCCTTCGATGACTGCGTGCGCGCCAGAGTTACGCACCCCAAAGCGCTCGCCAGCAGTACCAGCTGCATATAGTTTGCCGCCCGTTGCGCCATATAAGCAGGTATTACCAATGATGGCGGTCTCTTGCGCCGTAAAGCTTGAGTCTTTTGGTGGATAAATAACAATCTCACCGCCAGCCATGCCTTTGCCGACATAATCATTGGCATCGCCTTCTAGCTCAATATTTAGACCACCTGCATTCCAGACGCCTAAACTTTGCCCAGCAGTACCAGTCAGATGCAGTTTAATTGGCATATCACTCATGCCAAGGTTGCCCCATACTTGCGCAATTTCACCAGAGATACGCGCGCCGATAGAGCGATCACAGTTACCGACATAATAGCTATAATCGCCGCCATTACCTTGACGAATATTGAGCAGCATATCACTAATCATCTGTTCAGCGAGTAAGCCTTTATCAAATGGCTCATTACGCTCAACCTGACAGGTTTGGGCTTTACCACTACTGGCCGGATGGCTAAATAATAATGGCGTTAAATCCAAATGACGCTGCTTATCCGTGTTACCTTCTAATACTTCAAGCAAGTCAGTCCGTCCGACCAACTCTTCCATACTACGCACACCAAGGGCGGCAAGCCATTCGCGCGTTTCAGTTGCTACAAATTTAAAGAAGTTAATGAGCATCTCTGCTTCACCAATGAAATGCTCGTCACGTAGCTTGGCTTTTTGCGTCGCAACCCCAGTCGGGCAATTATTAAGATGGCAAATGCGTAGGTATTTACAACCAACGGCTATCATCGGCGTGGTACCAAAGCCAAAGCTTTCTGCCCCAAGGATAGCGGCTTTTACCACATCAAGTCCTGTCTTTAGACCACCATCAGTTTGAATACGAACTTTATGACGCAAGCCATTTACTCGTAGTGATTGGTGGGTCTCAGCCAGTCCTAGCTCCCATGGTGAGCCTGCATGATGGATAGACGATAGCGGAGAGGCTGCTGTGCCACCATCATAGCCTGAAATGGTGATTAAATCGGCATAGGCTTTTGCCACGCCAGTCGCGATAGTACCAACGCCCGGACGTGAGACCAGTTTCACCGATACCAAGGCATCTGGATTGACTTGTTTTAAGTCAAAAATGAGCTGTGCTAAATCTTCGATAGAATAGATATCATGATGCGGTGGCGGTGAAATCAACGTCACACCCGGTACAGAATAACGTAAGCGCGCAATCAGAGCATTGACCTTACCACCCGGCAGCTGACCTCCCTCACCCGGCTTGGCACCCTGTGCAACCTTGATTTGCATCACTTCTGCTGAACGCAAATACGCTGGGGTGACGCCAAAACGACCCGAGGCAATTTGTTTGATCTTTGAGTTGCGCAGCGTGCCATAACGTACTGGATCTTCGCCGCCCTCACCAGAGTTTGAACGTCCACCGATGGTATTCATCGCCATGGCAATCGCTTCATGGGCTTCGGGTGACAATGCCCCCAATGACATGCCCGCCGAGTCAAAGCGCGTCAGAATGGATGAGATATCCTCTACGTCATTCACATCGATAGAGTTATCTGTTTTTAATTGCAATAAATCACGCAAGGTCGCCACAGGACGGCTATTAACCAAATCAGCATAATGACGATAATTATCATAATCACCCGTACGAACCGCGGTATGCAGGCTATTAATCACGTCTGGGTTAAAGGCATGATATTCTTTGTTGAAGACAAACTTCAGCAAGCCACCTTGATCGAGTGGCGCGCGGCGCTTAAAAGCATTCGCCGCTAGCTGTGCTTGATCAGCAGCTAAGTCAGCAAAGGTCGCACCTTTAATACGACTCTGTACGCCTTTAAAACACAGGCTCACCACCTCTTCAGAGAGACCCACTGCTTCAAATAACTGCGCACCGCGATAAGAGACAATGGTCGAGATGCCCATTTTTGATAAGATTTTTAGCAAGCCTTTATCCAAGCCTTTACGGAAATTAACCCGCGCTTGAATCGGATCACCAAGCAGCTCACCAGTCGCTACTAAGTCATCAATAACATCATAAGCCAAGTAAGGATAAATACAGGTCGCACCAAAACCAATCAAAACTGCCACTTGATGCGAGTCGCGCGCCAAACCAGTCTCAATGATTAAATTAGCATCAGTACGAATACCTTGACCAATCAAATAATGATGCACCGCACCCGTTACCATGATGGCGTTGGCTGGTACTTTATCAGCATCGATGTCTTTATCAGACAACACAATCAAAGTGTGACCAGCTCGGATGCTGTTAGCCACTTGCTCGCAGATAGCCGTGATGGCTTCTGATAGCTCAAGGATGCGATCATAGTTTAAATCAATACGCGCCATTTTAAAGGCTGGATCGCCCAAGGTCTCGAGCTGCTGCATCTTGCTGGCTGACAGTACAGGCGACGATAAGATAATACGGTGTGCATCTCGCGCTGATGGCGCAAACACGTTAGTTTCAGCACCGAGGCAGGTCTGCAATGACATCACGATAGATTCACGCAATGGATCAATCGGTGGATTGGTCACCTGTGCGAACTGCTGGCGGAAAAAGTCACCGACATGGCGGATTTGCTGCGACAGCACTGCCATAGGCGTATCATCACCCATTGAACCGACAGGTTCTTGACCATTTTCGGCGTTGGGGCGGATAATTTCAGTACGCTCTTCATTGGTGATGTGATACATTTTTTGCAGTGTTTTTAGCTCATTACCACGGCATGTTTGCGCTGCTAACTCTTCTTCTAAACGCTCATCATCACGGATACGGGTTGCTTCTTCACGCAGCCATTTACGGTACGGATGGGCTTTTTTCAGTAACGTCGCAATCGCTTTAGTATCTAAAATTTGACCCGTTAAAGTATCAATAACGAGCATTTGACCAGGGCCAACGCGTCCTTTTGCCAATACATCTTTTGGCGAGTAATCCCACACACCAACTTCAGAGGCAACGGTGATATAGCCGTTCTTGGTCGTCACCCAGCGCGATGGGCGTAGACCATTACGATCAAGCATACAGACCGCATAGCGTCCATCTTGAATCACCAAACCTGCTGGACCATCCCACGCTTCCATGTGCTGCGAATAGAACTCATAAAAGGCGCGCAAATCCATATCCATGCTATCGACATTCTGCCAAGCAGGTGGCACGAGAATCGACATTGCATGGAATAGATTCATACCACCTGACATGAGGACTTCAAGCATATTATCTAAGCTTGATGAGTCAGAGCCCGTACTGTTCACTAGTGGCGTCAACTCATTCAAATTGGGCAGTTTGTCTGATTTTAGTTTTGGTGTCCGTGCCTCAGACCAGTTGCGATTGCCTGTGATGGTGTTCAACTCGCCATTGTGGGCAAGATAACGAAACGGCTGCGCCAAGGGCCAACGCGGTAAGGTATTGGTGGAGAAACGTTGATGAAATACCACGATATGCGATGCCAAACGCGCATCTTGTAAATCCAAGAAAAATGCTGGCAAGTCTGATGGCATCACCAAACCTTTATAGATAATCGTCTGACAGCTCAATGAGCACACATAAAACAGCTCATCATCAGCCAAGCGCTGCTCTGCTTTTTTGCGTGCGACAAACAGTTTACGGTTAAAGTCATCCGCTGCCAAATCATCGGGTGCGTTGACAAACACTTGCTTAAAATCAGGTAAAGTCTCACGGCCAATGTCACCGACGATGCTCAAGTCAAGCGGCACATCACGCCAGCCAGCAACCTCTAATCCTTGGGCGACAATCTCATCGCTAAGCACTTGCTGGCTATCACGAGCTTTTGTCTCATCTAAATTGACAAAGATCATACCAACGGCAAAGTTGTCAGTAATCGCGAACCCTTGCTCAGCAGCAATACCTCTAAAAAACTCAACAGGCGTCGCCAGTAGTAGACCACAACCATCACCCGTTCTACCATCAGCAGCAACACCGCCGCGATGGGTCATACAGCTTAGACTATGAATAGCAGTTTTTACCAAATCATGGCTGGCTTGTCCCTCAATATGAGCGATCAAACCAAAACCACAGTTATCAGAAAAGTCATCTGGCGTGGCCAGGTGGGTTTGCGAGGAAATCATTGACATGGCTAGTCCTTTTAGGTGAACGGGCAATTTATGCATCCAATGCAGATCATAAACTGAAGACCGTAAGCAGAACGGGCTAATAATTAATATTCGTATATCCGAATTAATAAATGGTGTGACGCTCATAGACATCATACTTTGCGACTAAGGTAAAAGCTCTGGCACTCCCAGTCCTTGAATGATGTTTCAATAGATCATTAACATATTAAAAGATAGTAAACGGTCGCCCTTGGCAATGACATACAGCCCTGTATACCCGTTACCTAATCATCAATAACGCAATGTCGCTATCTTGTGTGTCACTTGTTATCACACCATGCCTAGCAATCCAGACTGATTGACTACGCATGTAATAACCGTGCATTTGATTAATTTTGAATATCTGACGCTCTGTAATCAAGCGCTTCATTCACTCTAAAGAGAGCGATAATAAGAGAGGTTGCGCCACTTGCGATAGCTTAATTATAGATAGCAAGTGACAACGCTTGAGACAAAAAAATTTAGTAACGTATCTTTTAAATGATAGAAGTTTACCAATTCATTGTTAAAAAACAATTTTTACGATAACTATACAGAACGTCGCCCACAGTTATATTAGTTAATGACGGACAAAAAATCTAGTCTTTTCTATCGATTCACCCACCATATTTTGTAAGAGAACTTATTACTATTGGTTATAGGATGATTAAATGTTCTATGCAAATTTTGATACATAGTATCTGTGACAAGGCTTAGTTGAGAGACTTAATTAAGATCAACTTCTTTTGGAAATGTATTTTTAGCACTAATTATATGCTTTGTGATGCCCCACAAAAAAACCCACTAACCAGCTTGTCAGTGGGTTTTTGTCAATCATAGTAGTAACGAGGTTATCATAACTATCAACGATATGGTCACAGGACAAACATACTCTAATTGCTTTTGTCTTCTATCAATGTTTTTATGCTGTCGTTATTGGTCTTAGGAGGATTGGTATTCTTGCTAGTAGCGTTTGCGCCAGAATTTGTACTACTGGTACTACTTGGCGGCTTCGGTGTTGCGACTACTGGGGGTTTTTTAGTAGTATTTTCAGTGCCTGATGTCGCTGGTTTTTTATTCTCTGGTTCAGACTTAGTTCCACTACCTTCGTTTTTGGGCGTAGTGACAGAGGAGACTTCCTCTTCATTGCCAACAATACGCTCTTCAGTGACCGATAAAGTATCGGAGGTATCCGCTGACTGACGGATACTTTCATTGTCGCTGTTACTGGCAGTTTCTTGACTGCTACGACCAGCATTGTCCCCATTATCCGTTTCTGGCAGTGGCTGGCGCACTGGCACTTCGCGCTTAGTCGGCTTTAGATCAACAGAACGTGTGCGTCTGGTGCTCAAATCTTTAACTGGATCAGGGCGTTCATAATTATCGATGATACCGACATAACGATTGATCTCTTCTGGCAACACACGCACATTGGCTGGCAACTTAAAGTCTATCAGTTTTGCCGCGCCAACCGCTTCTTGTGGACTACTCATGAGCCCATAAGTTAACATATAGCGAACTTGATTTTCATCATCAAGATAACGGAAATAAGCAAATTTATTACGGTCTGCGCGGCCTTCTAAATAACTGACAATCACATCGTTTTCGGCGACATTCATCACCTGCACTGTCCATTTGCCTTTATTCGCCAACAAATAACGTTTGTCTTTAAACTCAGCAGGATAATTGCGCAAATCACGTACCGTCGTATCAAAACTAATGGGCTGCACGTCGGTATCAAGCTCGTGTAACGACTCGATTTTTAAGGGCTGCTCAAGCTCAGCACTCAATGGTTGCGGTGCTGATATGGGGGCATTTTCAATTTTGGCACCCATCGCTGGCGTTTGACTAAACATCCAAATCAGAGCCGTAACCACACCCAGCAGCAAGGTCATTATCAGCCAAATCAACGCTTGACGGCGATATGACTGGCTAGCGGTACGCGGCGTCGATCTTGAAGCTGCCATGGGAGTATCCTTGGTGAAAATAAAGTTGACCGCATTCAAGAGATGCGCAGTAAGTAGAATGGCGGCGAGCCAGTCTGCTTTAAACCGTTGCGTTCAGTGAGTATTCACGAGCACTAAAGCTTTAAGACATTATACGCGGTGTTGTGATAATACCTCGTACAAAAGCTCTTCATCGAAATCACTGGTCAATACGGCCTGACCTAGTGATTTTAACAAAATCAGGCGGATTTGTCCGTGTTTCACTTTTTTATCATGTCCCATCAAACTTAGCGCCGTTTGTGTATCAATGCGTGGCGGGGTGATAGGCAAATTTGCTAAGTTTAAAATACGCTTAATACGAGCAATGTCTTCGACCGTTAACCAACCCATTCTCTGTGATAACTCTGCGGCTTGTACCATGCCAGCAGCGACTGCCTCACCGTGTAGCCAATTACCATAGCCTTCATGTGTTTCAATGACATGACCAAAAGTATGACCGAAATTTAACAATGCTCGCACGCCTGACTCTCTTTCATCTTGCGCGACGATATCGGCTTTATACTGACAGCAGCGTTTTACGGCATCACCAAGTACCGCTAAATTCAAATCCATCATCGCTGGCAGATTGACTTCCAGCCAATCTAAGAACGTGACATCCATAATGAGTGCATATTTAATGACCTCAGCCAACCCGGCTGACAACTCGCGCGCTGGCAAAGTCTTGAGCGTACTCATATCAGCAAGTACCATTTGTGGCTGCCAAAAAGCGCCAATCATGTTTTTGCCTTGAGGATGATTGATGCCCGTCTTACCACCAACGCTCGAATCCACTTGTGACAGTAGCGTGGTTGGAATCTGGATAAAATTTACACCACGCATAAAGCTTGCTGCAGCAAAGCCCGTCATATCACCAATAACGCCACCACCTAGAGCAATAAGCGTAACGTCACGATTAAAATGCTCGGCCATCAATACATCGTAAATTTGATTGATACTGCTCTGATGCTTATATTGCTCACCATCTGGCAATACGCAAACACGCACAGTGAACTGCTCTGTTAACTCTTTTTCTAAAGCGTTTAGGTATAAAGGCGCAACAGTATCATTAGTGACAATCAATACTTGGCGACCACGAATATAAGGTGTGATCAGCTTTGCCATACTGTTGTGATTTATCGCTGTTTTCTCAGTAATGACGATTGGATAGTCATGGCTTTGCGTATGAACCGTTAAACCGTCATGAAACAGTGGCGTTGCCATTAAGCACTCCCTAAACATTTTGAATGAGATAAAAGTAGCTGAGCTTAACTAGGGCGCGTCCTGATTTTTATCACCATTTTTAAATGAGGACACGCCTTGATAAAGTTTATCATTATGGTTAATTTTCTTTATCTTCTGGTGCTATAGCAGTCGAGTCAGTAAATGACTCTAGTTGCTGTAAGAGCTGATTGACCATATGACGGGGATAAGTATGACCAGTTGGCATAATAATATGAGCGACTTGGCGATATAAGGGATCACGAGTGCTATATAAATCTTGCAAGATTTTTCTAGGATTTGGCTGCTGTAACAGTGGTCGTGATTTGTCTTTAGCCGTGCGAGCCATTTGCACATCAACTGGCGCATTCAAATAAACCACGATGCCGCGCTGATGCAAAAACGCTCTGTTTTCAGCACACATCACAGCGCCACCACCAGTCGCTAAGACGATTTGGTCTTTTTGAGTCAACTCATCGATGGCGCGCGTTTCACGCTCACGGAAGCCCGCCTCGCCTTCTTTAGCGAATATCCAAGCTATGTCAGCCCCTGTCTGCGATTCAATGTACCAATCGCTGTCTACAAAGGTGCGCCCCAACTGCTTAGCCAGCAATTTACCGATGGTTGTCTTCCCTGCTCCCATCGGCCCTACTAAAAATACCGACGGCAATTCCTCCACCATAATACTTACTCAGCTAAATTAGCTATGATACAACGTCATTGATATTCTGGCTAGTAATGAGCGTTGATTATTGTTAGTAAAATTCAATCAATATGAAAATTTTCCCATAAAAAAAGCAAGCGTTGATGCTTGCTTCTTTTGAGCGAAAACCAATCAATAAATGATTAATCTATGCGGCTAATACCATCATTGATCAATTTTGGCGTGATAAATATCAATAACTCTTCTTTCGAATTACTACGCACGTCTTTACGGAAAGCGCGACCAATATAAGGCAGATCTCCTAAGAAAGGTACTTTATCGACACCATTGCTGGTACGATTCTTAAAGACACCACCCAACACAACCGTTTGACCATCTTCAACAATAACATTGGTCGAAATAGAGTCTTCAGCAATAGCAACCTGATTGTTAATAATGGTCGGCGTACCGTTAGTGATTAACAATTGCAAGCCGATTTTACCATCTGGGGTGATATTTGGTGTGGCCTCTAAACTCAATGCTGCTTCTTTAAAGCTAGTGGTAGTTGCTCCACTGGCAGACGCTTCTTGATAAGGAATCTGCGTCCCTGAAGAGACTTTCGCCGTTTGCTTGTCTGCTGTCAGAATCTTCGGCGTAGAAATCACTTCACCGCGATTATCCGCTTGCAGTGCTGACAATTCAAGATCAAGCATCACATCTGACATGCTCAGCAAGCCAAAGGCAATACTACCAGCAGGGTTGGCAACCCCTAAATCGACGTTTAAGTTATCAGGACGAGTAATATCGTATGAAGGATAAGAAACTGTTTGACCATTTACCGTCGTCGTTTCTACATCAAAGTCTTTTAAATCCCATAGCGTTTGATTACTACCACCGACCAATAAATTACGGTTGTTAGCAGCACCATTTGACAAGATACCCCAACGAACCCCAATCTCTTTACTAAAGCTATCAGTGGCACTCACAATACGCGCTTCAATCATGACCTGACGGACTGGAATATCAATTTTACCAATCAATTTATGGATATTTTCGATACTGTCAGCCACATCTTTAATAATTAAAGTATTGGTACGTTCATCTACCGTTACCGTTCCACGATTAGACAATAAGGTATTGTTATCAGCAGCATTTGCATTGCTGCCACCTGATGAGCCACTGCCTTGAGAAATAAGTGTCAAAACATCTGGCGCTTTTGCATAGCTAAGACGAATATATTCTGTGCGTAATGGCGCAAAAGACTCAACTGCTTGCTGTGCTTCAAGCTCACGTGCTTCTTGCTCAGCAAGCTCGGTGGAAGGCGCAACCAAAATGACATTGCCATTCTCACGCTTACCAAGATTCTTACTCTTTAGAATAATATCTAGCGCTTGATCCCATGGGACATTAATCAGGCGTAAGGTGATATTGCCCGCGACTGAATCACTAGCCACAATATTCATTTCTGTGAACTGCGCTAGGATATCTAAGACACTACGAATCTCAACGTCTTGAAACTCCATAGATAGCGCTTCACCGCTATAGACTTTTTCTTCAAGTGTTGGCTCACGTAGTAGCTCAGGTTTTCTGATATTAATATTCAGCTGATTGCCTGATTGATAAGCCTGATACTCATAATCTTCTTTGACATTAATAGTAATTACACCATTTTGACCTTGGTTTTTAGTATCAATACTATCAACCAGACCACTATTAATATTCAAACGGCGCAATAAATTTCTTGGCACGGTGCTACCCGTTAAGCGTACCACTAACTTGTTGCCTTGACGTTGCACATCAACGGGAATGGCTTCATTGGTAAGTGCGATGCTAACGTTGCCACCACCATCATTTCCTGCGGCAAAATTGACGGCACTCAAACCATCATAGCTATATTGCTTACTCACTTGCGATGCAGCAAGTTGTGGGCTTAATAACGGGTTAACTCTGACCACCATGGTATCAGCAGGTACTTGGTTTTTAACCACAGTTTTACTGGCTATATTGACTGCCGGTGCACTACTGGTTTCTACAATCGGTGTAACGACTGCTGTCGTCGTGATCGCATTATTGTCATTGAGTACGTCTTGGATAGGATCATTGGTCATTACTGGACGGTTAGGATCGGTAATGGTTAATAGTAAATCGTTACCCTCAATCGATGTCGTATAGTTACCTGCCTGTTTTAGCTCAACAATCAGGCGCGTGGTACTGTCACTATTTAAAGTCGTGACCTTATCAATCATACCAATATTGTATTCATTAAAGCGACTAGCAAGTCCATTCTGCACTTTTTCAAAATCTAGTACCAAACGGCTAGGGTTATCAAGCTGATAGGCGGCAGGTAACACTGGTAAACCGTCAAATCCCAAACGCATTTGTGTCACCGCTGGCGCAGTTTGTACCACAGAAACTTCGTTAATGCGCTGTGCGGCATGGGCACTATTACTCACTGCTACCATGCTGATTGCCAATGCTGAAATGGCAAAAGCAGAAGATACGCGGTTACTCATCATCGTTACCTTGTTATTGCGTACTGTCATTATTTATTCCTCAAAAAATCTGCCGACTTAGCTTATGGGTGAAACCAACGACTGGGGTTTTTCAACAAACCCAGCGCGGCTGTCTGGCACAATTTCAATCAAGTTAATCTGGGTCGGCGTGATTTCAACAATACGGCCGTCATTTAGTCCAAGATAATCACCTACTTTCACACTCGCGACTGAACCATCAGGGCGTTGTACCAACGCATATCGCTGACCTTCAGGTGAAATTACGACACCACGAAAAATCAGTTGCGATAGCTCATATTGCTCAAGAGGTTCTTTCACTCTGGTAATGTCAGGACGCACACCATCGATGGAAGTGATAGGACCTTGGACATTGACTAAACTCGGTGGTAAGAATGGACTGCGCTGTGCGCTGGCACTATAAACAAAGTCTTCTACTAGCTCAGCTTTGGGCGGTGGTTCAATAGGTTGAGCTGGCTGATTACGGATATCGGTCATTGATTGCTCTGCCATACCAATGCGATCCGCACACCCTGTCATGGACAATACAGCCATGCTTAAAACCAATAGCGTAGGCAGTTTTTGAATATTCATTAGTTGCCTCCTGCATTATCAGTGGTCGCAGCGTCAGTGACAGCAACCGTTTCATCACCCTCAGGGTCAGCTTCTTTTGAACGATAGGTTTTGGTTTGTAATACCAAATTAAGCTCCGGTAAAACATCCAATGTCGGCTGCGGATTGCTGACCTCAAAATCATGCATAGTAATGATTCGTGGTAAGGCGGCAAGACCACTAATAAAGCTACCAAACTGATGATATTCGCCCAAAGCAGCAATGCGGATAGGTTGCTCAATAAAAAATTCGTTTTCAATCTCAGGCTCTACTGAAATGTCTTGAAAACGTATATTGCTGCCGACACCCGTCATGTTAATGCCCTCAACCAGCTCTGATACACGCGTATCTTTTGGTAACTGATCGAGTAAGGTATTGAACTCAGCTTCCATTTGGACAACTTGCTCTTGGTAAGCTTTTAAATGACGCGCGCGTGATTCTTTTTCACGATAGCTATCAAGTAACGTTTGTTGCTGGCTCTCAGCAGCATTGATCTCATCGATTTTACTACTAATCGGTAAAGCCCACGCCAACGCTGCGATGAGCGTGATGATAAGCCCTATTACCGTTACCTTTACAGGTAATGGCCAGCTGCCGTAGTTTTCAGAGTCTAACGACTCAAAACTGCGGCGAAACTCCTGTAAATCAAACTGTTGCTTTGGTTTCAGGGCTGTTTTTTTGGTTTTAATCAGGCTTTTTTTACGGTTAAGCTTCATAACTCACCTCCAGGTACAGTGGTACCGTCAGCACCTTCTACAGGAACGGCTGTTTCCGACTGTACTTTGGTCGTGATCACAAACTGTACATAACTGTCTTCAGGATAAATAGGACGCGGCTGTTCGCCAGCGGTGACCGTATTATTAAGCACTGGTGCAGATTCATAAGCACTGATATTTTGTTGGATATTACTAACGGCTGAATCACCCATCCATTTACTATCATCAAGATTACGAATCAAACTTGATACAATATTTGGATTATCAGCTCGACCTGTCAGCGTCAAAACATCGCCTTCACGTTTGAGGTTATTCAAATAGAGTGCCGGCGGGATAGCTTTAGCAAGATCATCCCATAAACGAACGGGCACAGGACGTCGACCCTGCAAGTCTTGAATGACTTGCATACGTGAAATAATATCCTCACGGCGCTGCTCCAGACTATCAATTTCAGTCAAAGCCGTATCTAAAAGAGCATTTTCTTTTTCAATCAATGCGTTTGCATCAAGTTGTTCATCAAGCTCGTTGTTAAAGTAGCTCCATGAAGCAAATGCAGCCAATAAAGTGAGCAAAGTCACTGCCACTACTAACGTGAGAAATTCTTTATTGCGACGCTCGCGCTCTTCTTGGCGCCAAGGTAATAGGTTAATACGAGCCATTAGTCGAAGCTCCTTAACGCAAGACCGCATGCAGCCATTAAACTTGGTGCATCAATGGCCAGTTGCTCATTATCGATATTTGGTGCAATAGTCATATTGGTAAAAGGGTTGGCAATACTGACAGTCACCCCAAGTTTTTGCTGTGCCATGCCAGCAAGACCAGAAATAGAGCTACTACCACCAGCAAGGACCACATGATCGATACTACTGTATTGGCTTGAAGAAAAATAAAATTGCAATGAGCGAGTAATTTGTTGAATAGCATTTTCGATAAAAGGCGTCAGCACATCAAGATAGTAGTCATCTGGTAAGGTACGCTCACGCTTACTAACAGCCGCTTCTTCAGCAGATAGTCCATAACGGTTTTGTATCGCTTCTGTTAACTGAACACCACCAAATAATTGTTCACGGCTATAGATAAACTCACCGTTCTTAGCAACATATAAAGTCGTTTGATTGTGACCAATATCTATCAAAGCAACTAACTCAGGGGCATTTGGTAAGTTATTTACCATGAGTCCAAAAGCACGCTCTATCGCATGGGATTCAATATCCATGACCTTCGTTTGAAGACCACCAAAGGTTAAGGCATCAACTCTTTGGTCAACATTCTCCGAGCGTGATGCGGCAAGTAAGACTTGCACCATGTCATCACTTGCTAAAGAAGGCCCTAAAACTTCAAAGTCTAGGTTGACGTCTTCTAATGGATAAGGTATGTATTGATCAGCATCTAAACGTATCTGCGCTTCACGCTCAACGTCGCTTAGCGCAGCATCCATATCAATAATTTTAGTGATTACTGCTGACCCTGACACGGCAGTTGCAGCACTACTACCAGCGACATGACAACGTTTAGCTAAGTTAGCAATAATATGACCAACCGCTTCAGTATCTACAAGAAGTTTATCGACGACTATACCTTCTGGCAGTCTTTCAATACCATAAGATTTTAGATGAAACATGCCCTGTTGGCGCTGTATGTCAACCAACTTTACTGAAGTGGCACAGATATCCACACCAATTAAATTCTGACTTTTGGAAGTAAATAGCCTCACAAACTCTATACCTTATATTAAGTGTACAATCTGATAGTTATTTGTAATAATTCAGTACAATAGTTTACTTAACAGATAGATTCAAGCATTTAAACAGGTTATTAAGGTCAACTTACACATTTATTATGACCTGCTGATTTTGTTCAAGGTATAATGTTTTATCTGTTGCAAATTTTAATTGATAAGTCTTCTTATGACCAAAAAAAATGCTACCGCCCGTCTCATTCACTTTTTGGTGGGGCTTGTTATTGCCTGCTTGGCATTGGCAGTTATCTTAGCACTTGCTGTGCCCATTGGTTTTTATGGGATGGCAATGTATTTATCGCCTACCCTACCTAGCATTCAAGAGATTAAAACAGCAAATTTAGAGATGCCATTACAGATATATAGTAGTGATGACAAACTCATTGGCCAATATGGTAACCGTTTATCTTTACCCGTTACTTTTGAAGATATTCCTGAAAATTTGACTCATGCTTTTTTAGCAGCAGAAGATGCGTCCTTTTTTCAGCACAGCGGTATTAGTATTAAAGGTCTTGGTCGCGCAGTGACAGAAGTAGTGACTGACGACGACAGCCAAACGGGCGGCTCTACCATTACTATGCAGGTTGCCAAAAACTACTTCTTAAGTCCAGAGCGCACCTTAAATCGCAAATTGGTCGAGCTATTTTTAGCACGTAAAATAGAAGATGAGCTCAGTAAAAATGATATCTTGACGCTTTATGTCAACAAAATCTATCTAGGTGAAGGCGCTTATGGTATCCGCGCCGCGGCCAAAAAATACTATAGTAAATCCTTAGAAAACCTCACTATTGCTGAAACAGCAATGTTGGCAGGTCTGCCCAAAGCCCCTTCTAAATACAATCCTGTTGCCAATCCCAGTCGCGCGCTGACTCGCCGCAACTGGATCATTGGACGCATGCACGAGTTAGGCTATATCAGCAAAGCACAACGCGACGAAGCGATCAGCTCACCAGTAGGCATTAACCTCTATAAAGAGAAGCTCGACGTCAATATGCCGTATTTGGCAGAAATGACACGCTCTACATTGGTCAATCGCTATGGTGAGCAAGTGATGCATAGTGGATGGCGGGTACGCCTTACGGTTGATAGCAAAGCACAGACAGATGCGGAAGCGGCGGTACTGACCGGTTTGGTGGCTTACGAACATCGTCATGGTTGGCGCGGGGCTGAAGCAAATGATGAACCGCTAGAAAATTTCCGCCGCTATAGTAATATGACTCCCGCCAAAGTCACCAAGGTTAATGCTCGCAGTTTTGAGGCGACAATGCCCTCTGGTGAAAATGTGACCGTTGGTTGGTCTGGGATGAGCTGGGCACGCAAGTATATTTCTGCCAATCGTATCGGTTACTTTCCTGACAACGCCCGCCAAATTGTCAATAAAAACGATATCATTCGTTTGATACCGACCGCGAATGGTAATTGGCAGCTGGGACAAATTCCCAAACTACAAGGAAGTCTGGTCTCCTTGAATCCAGAAACTGGCGCTGTTAAGGCATTGGTCGGTGGCTTTGACTTTAATCACAGTAAATTCAATCGTGCTCTACAAGGCTGGCGTCAACCAGGCTCAACCATTAAACCGCTTGTCTATACCGCTGCTCTAGAAAAAGGCTATCGCCCAGATAGCATTGTTTCGGATCGACCGATTCAAGTGGGTGACTGGAAACCGAAAAATTCTGATCAACGTTTTTTAGGCGAAATCACTTTACGCCGTGGACTGTATTTATCTCGTAACTTAGTCTCTATTCGTCTCTTACAAGCCATTGGTATCTCTGATACGCGCGACCTATTAGATGAATTCGGACTTGATAAAGAAAAGCTACCGACGACTTTGTCGTTAGCGTTAGGTGCAGGACAAGCAACACCGTTACAAATGGCAACAGCCTATGCTACGTTCGCGAATGGTGGTCACCGTGTACAGCCGTATTTTATCGAACAAATTTATAATTATAATAATAACCTCCTCTTTCAGGCAAACCCACGCCAAGCGTGTGCCACCTGCTTCAATGAAAAACTTGAAGACCTCAATAGAAATCTCCTCGAAGATTATAAGAAGTCAATTGAAAATGAAGACAGTGCTATCGATGATGAAGTGACGGTTAAAGAACAAAATTTAGAGAACAATGATGATATTGATAACATTGAACAAAGCGGTAAAGCGCTAAATCTAAAGGTTTATGATGCTAGTCCACAGGCCGATCGCTTAAAAGCACCAGCGGTTCAATATGCAGTGGCTAAGCAAGCACCTAGAATCTTACAACCCAGAGTCGCTTTTGAGATGGCAGATATCTTACGTGACGTCGTACAGCGTGGTACGGCAGTACGAGCCAAGGCTTTAGGTCGTGATGATATTGGTGGCAAGACCGGTACCACCAATGAAGCAAAAGACGCTTGGTTTGCAGGTTTTCATCCTACCAATGCAACTGTCGTGTGGATGGGTTTTGATCAACCATCAACCATGGGTCGTCGCGAATATGGTGGTGTGGCAGCTCTACCCGTTTGGATGGATTTTATGAAAGCCCAACTTAAAGACACGCCTCATCAATGGGTGTCTATCAATAACCGCGCCAAATCGAAAAAACAAAAGCAAAAAATTATAGAAATGACTGATGATGGTATTCTGGCCGATGATGAAGATACGGATAGCAGCGAATCAGAAAAACCAGTTAAGACGCAGACTCAACAGCGTAAATCACCACCAGCTGAACCTGTTGAAGCACAAACTAGCTCTCAAGCAGCCAAACCTAGTAACAGCCGTAGTAATGATAGTGTGCCGCAAAACCCTTTATCGGTAACACCCGTTGAGCGTATGCCACCGATACCAGAGTAGACAACCATTAATAATATAAACTTATGACTTAAAAAAGGCTTATTTAGCACTCGCTAAATAAGCCTTTTTTATACTTAATATTTTGATCAATACCACTCTATTAAAGGACAGTCATCAGTCAACTAGGACATGTCTTCATTTTAAAAATGGTGATAAAAATGAGATAAAATTTTAATAACTATTTTTAGAACTCAACCATACCAGCACGTAGTTGCTCAATCAGCTCTAAAAACTGCTGACGCCACTCTCGTATCGTCGCCTCATCTGGCAGCCATTGATTCGACAAGGTCACAACGTTAACAATAAGATCAGGTGAGGCAGTATTGCTTGGTGTTTGATCTACGATAGCATCTGGCGGTACGGCGTACAGACAACGCTGATACGCACGCTCTATATTGGCCAAAAAACCCTGCTGCTGTAACTGCTGTAATCGCTGAATCTCAGGCGATACTTGGGTACGCTCGCTCAATGCTTGCTCAATATCTGACAATGTTGGTGCGCTCATGTTTAAACTATAAAAATAACCTAGCTCTTGGGTAAATGCGAGAAAGGCACCGTACAGATGAAAAATAGCAGTTTCACAATGGGCTTGATAGTGCTGTTTATCATCGGTACTTCCCGCCGCTTGGCAGGATAAACGACAGAAATACAGTTTTTGATTGGTTCGATCTGCTTGATATTTGGCAACGCGGGTTTTACCTGCCATTTGCGACTTATCCTTATATGAAATGTAAATTAGGGCATATTTTCCAGTGTACTATTTTTTTAGATAACAGTACCATGCATTTCTCACTTTATTGCACACACAAAAAAGCCAGCAACTTAGGCTGGCTTTTTATCAAATTAACAATAAATCAAAGACGCTTAATACTATTAATTATCCTGATTAAGCTCTTGTGCAAAGGCTTCATCAAAGCTTGCAAAGTCTTTACTATCCGTGCTCGCTGACATATCAAATGCTGCATTGTCAAACCCTGCTTTAAGATCTTTATCTAGCAGTTTTTGCTCCGCTTTCTCTTTGCGTGCTTTATGATAAGCAAGACCAGTACCAGCAGGAATCAAGCGACCAACAACGACGTTTTCTTTCAGACCACGTAGCTCATCCACTTTACCAGTCACGGCAGCCGCAGTTAGTACACGGGTCGTCTCCTGGAACGATGCTGCTGAGATAAAGCTTTCTGTTGCCAGACTTGCTTTGGTGATACCTAGTAATTGACGCTCGAACTGTACTGGGAATTTATCTTCCGCTTCCAGCTTCGCATTCAATGCTTTGATATCAGAGTACTCTGCTTGATCGCCTTTGAAGTGGTTTGAATCGCCGCCATCGGTAATCTCAACTTTACGCAGCATCTGACGAATAATCACTTCGATGTGCTTATCGTTGATTTTTACACCCTGCAAGCGATAAACGTCCTGTACTTCGTTAACGATGTAATCAGCAAGTGCAGTCTGACCTTTCAAACGTAAGATATCATGTGGATTCTGTGGACCATCAGCGATCACTTCACCACGTGCTACCGTTTCGTTTTCAAAGACGTTAATTTGACGCCATTTCGGGATCAGCTCTTCATGAATCTCACCATCTTCATTGGTGATAATGAAGCGATTTTTACCTTTGGTCTCTTTACCAAAGCTAACCACACCTGTCATTTCTGCCATGATGGCGTGATCTTTCGGACGACGTGCTTCGAACAAGTCAGCAACACGTGGTAGACCACCGGTAATATCTTTAGTACCTGAAGAGGCTTGTGGTACACGACCCAAAATCGAACCGGCTGCTACTTTTTCACCATCGCTGACGCGAATGATGGTTTCAGCTGGTAAGAAGTAAACCACTTCTTTACCTTCGTCAGTGTTCAAGATAATCGCAGGACGTAAGTCTTTTGCTGAACTTGAACGGTCACGAGTAGCAAGAATCTCAAATGAGCTCATACCCGTCGCATCATCAACTTTTACGGTAGCAGTTAAGCCATCAGTAATCTCACTGAAGCGTGCAGTACCAGCAAATTCTGTGATAATAGGATGCGTGTGCGGATCCCATTTAGCGATGGTTTGACCAGCATCAACCTGATCTTCGTGTTTCACAAGCACGCTAGAACCATAAGGCACTTTATAGCGCTCACGCTCACGACCAAGCTCATCGGTCAAGGCGATTTCAGCTGAACGCGATACGATGACTAAGTGACCATCGGTATGTTGAACCGTTTTCATGTTTTCGAAATGCGCTTGACCAGCACTACGAACTGAGATGCTGTTATCCACTGATGCTGAGCTTGCTGCCCCGCCCACGTGGAATGTACGCATCGTTAACTGAGTACCTGGTTCACCGATAGACTGTGCCGCCATAACACCGACTGACTCGCCAATGTTCACTTTATGACCACGAGCCAAATCACGACCATAACACTGTGAACAAACACCATGCTCAACATTACAAGTAATAACTGAGCGTACCCAGATATCATCAATCGCATTGTTATCAAGCACGTTTACCCAATGCTCATCGATCAAAGTACCTGCTGGAATCAATACCTTATCAGCATCATCGTTATAAGTCACATCACGAGCCGTCACACGACCTAGCACTAGCTCACCTAACTTCTCAATGATTTCACCACCTTGAATATGTGGTTTCATGAGCAAGCCTTGCTCAGTACCACAGTCATCACTGGTAATAACCAAATCTTGTGCCACATCAACCAAACGACGCGTCAAGTAACCTGAGTTAGCGGTTTTCAGTGCCGTATCCGCAAGACCTTTACGTGCACCATGCGTTGAAATAAAGTACTGAAGTACTGTCAAGCCTTCACGGAAGTTTGCTTTAATTGGCGTTTCGATGATTGAACCATCTGGCTTAGCCATCAAACCACGCATACCAGCCAACTGACGAATCTGAGCCGCACTACCACGAGCACCAGAATCTGACATGATAAAGATAGAGTTAAATGACTTCTGCTCTTCTTCCTCACCTTTGGCGTTCATGATTTTATCAGTGGCTAAGTTGTCCATCATCGCTTTAGCGACTTTGTCATTGGTACGTGACCAGATATCAACCACTTTGTTATAGCGCTCACCAGCGGTCACAAAACCTTGCTCGAATTGATCTTCGATTTCGCGAACTTCGCCTTCTGCCACTTCGATAATTTGCTTTTTCAGTGGTGGAATGACCATGTCATCAATACCGATAGACACACCAGACAATGTCGCTTGGGCAAAACCAAGATACATCAATTGGTCAGCAAACATGACACTTTCTTTAACGCCAACTTTACGGTAGCAAGAGTTAATCAAACGAGAAATATTTTTCTTCGTCATCTCTTGGTTACATTCATCAAAAGACATACCTTTAGGCATGATGTTCCAGATCAATAAACGACCTGCAACCGTTTCTTTTAAGCTGATTTCTTTAGTCTCATTGCCATCTTCATCAATATGCGTCTCGGTGACACGCACTTTGATCTTAGCGTTTACATGCAAATCGTTTGAACCAATCGCACGCAATGCTTCATTAACGGTGGCAAAAATCATGCCCTCGCCTTTGGCATTGATAGACGAGCGACTGATGTAGTACAAGCCCAATACAACATCTTGCGACGGTACGATGATTGGATCACCGTTGGCAGGCGACAAGATGTTATTGGTAGACATCATTAGCGCACGTGATTCAAGCTGTGCTTCTAGCGTCAATGGCACGTGAACGGCCATTTGGTCACCATCAAAATCGGCGTTAAACGCGGTACAAACGAGCGGATGCAATTGGATTGCTTTACCTTCGATTAGTACTGGCTCAAATGCTTGCAAGCCCAAACGGTGAAGCGTTGGTGCACGGTTAAGAAGCACTGGATGCTCACGGATAACCATGGCCAGCATATCCCACACTTGCGGCTCTTCACGCTCTACCATCTTTTTGGCAGCTTTAATCGTGGTCGCTAAACCATGAGACAATAATTTGTTATAAGTAAATGGTTTGAATAATTCAAGTGCCATTTTCTTTGGTAAACCGCACTGATGTAGACGTAGCGTTGGACCAACAACGATCACCGAACGACCAGAATAGTCAACACGCTTACCAAGTAAGTTTTGACGGAAACGACCTTGCTTACCTTTGATCATATCTGCCAAAGACTTCAATGGACGCTTGTTACTACCAGTGATCGCACGACCGCGACGACCATTATCCAGCAAGGCATCCACTGATTCTTGCAACATACGCTTTTCGTTACGTACGATGATATCAGGGGCGCTCAGCTCAAGCAGACGCTTTAGACGGTTATTACGGTTGATCACGCGGCGATATAGATCGTTTAGATCTGAAGTCGCAAAACGACCACCTTCTAGTGGTACTAGCGGACGCAAATCTGGTGGTAGTACTGGCAAGATGTTCATCACCATCCACTCAGGCTTGTTATTAGAATCACGGAAGGCTTCTAATAATTTAAGACGCTTAGACATCTTTTTAAGCTTGGTTTCAGAACCAGTTTGCGGAATCGCTTCGCGCAAATCATCGATTTCAAGATCTAAATCGATATCTTTCAATAGGTCTTGAACCGCTTCAGCACCCATTTTAGCAGTGAATTCATCGCCAAACTCTTCAAGCGCTTTATAATAGTCTTCATCATCAAGCAGTTGATACTTCTCTAAAGAAGTTAAACCTGGCTCAGTAACGATATAGCTTTCAAAATACAGAACGCGCTCGATATCACGTAGCGTCATGTCTAGCAATAGACCGATGCGGCTTGGTAATGATTTTAAGAACCAAATATGCGCCACTGGGCTGGCTAAGTCAATGTGACCCATACGATCACGACGTACTTTCGCAGTCGTCACTTCTACGCCACATTTTTCACAGATAACGCCTTGGAACTTACGGCGCTTATATTTACCACATAAACATTCAAAGTCTTTTACTGGACCAAAGATTTTGGCACAAAATAGACCATCACGTTCAGGCTTAAACGTACGATAGTTAATAGTTTCAGGCTTTTTCACTTCGCCATGTGACCATGACTTAATGACGTCAGGTGAGGCTAAAGTAATTTGAATGCTATCAAACTCTTGATTACCGTTGCCGGTAGGGCTTTGCATGATATCGAGTAAATCTTTCAAGTTGCTTCTCCGTTATCTTTATAATCATCTGATAGCGTATTATTGACGCAAATAAGATGAATGAAGGCAATGAATAGGGTTGAGACAAATCACTAAAAGCAGCAGCGATGCGCATACTGCTTTTAGGTTGACCACTAAGGATAATAATTAACTGAAGCTATGTTAAAGGTAGCTTCAGTCAGCCGTGCTTAATGGGTTTGTTTTAACTCAATATTAATACCCAATGATTTGATTTCTTTGGTCAGTACGTTAAACGATTCAGGCATACCTGGATCCATATACTGCTCACCATCAACGATGTTTTTGTACATACGCGTACGGCCTTCAACGTCATCCGACTTCACAGTCAGCATCTCTTGTAGCGTATAAGTCGCGCCGTAAGCTTCTAGTGCCCAGACTTCCATCTCACCGAAGCGCTGACCACCGAACTGAGCTTTACCGCCGAGTGGCTGCTGCGTCACAAGTGAATAAGAACCAGTTGAACGCGCATGCATCTTGTCGTCAACCAAATGGTTAAGTTTGAGCATGTACATATAACCAACGGTTACTTTACGGTCAAACTTCTGACCAGTACGACCATCATACAACGTCTGTTGACCATCACGGTCCATACCAGCAAGCTCTAGCAGGTCTTTAACTTGGCTTTCTCTTGCGCCGTCAAATACTGCTGTGCCCATTGGTACACCAGCGCGCAAGTTATCTGCTAGCGCCATGATGTCATCATCACTCAAGCTATCAAGATCAACTTGCTCACCGCCGACTTGGTTATAGATTTTGTCTAAGAAGTCACGTAAATCTTTGATCGCTGCTTGCGATTTGAGCATACCATCGATCTTCTCGCCCAAACCTTTCGCTGCCATACCCAAATGCGTTTCTAGAACCTGACCGATGTTCATACGCGATGGTACACCAAGCGGGTTCAAGACGATGTCAACGGTATTACCATTTTCATCATAAGGCATATCTTCAACTGGCATAATGCGCGATACAACACCTTTGTTACCATGACGACCGGCCATTTTATCACCAGGCTGAATACGGCGCTTAACGGCGAGATAAACCTTGACGATTTTTTGTACGCCGTGCTGCAGATCATCACCAGCGGTTAATTTGCGTTTTTTCTCAGCAAACTTCACATCGATATCTTTTTGCTTATCAACCAAATACTCAGCGATTTGCGTTAGACGCTCAGAGATTTCTTCTTCAACTGGTTGGATATCCAGTAAGGTCTCAAGGCTCATATCTTTCATATCAGCCAATGCCATCACTGTACCGGCTTTTAGACCAGAACCACCGCTGACTTTTTGACCATCTAACAAGTTACCAATACGCCCACGAGCTGCTTCTTCAAAGATACGTAGCTCTTCTTTTAAATCTTTACGATAGCTATCAAGCTGTGATTTTTCAATTGCTCTTGCACGTGCATCTTTTTCCACGCCATCACGAGTAAAGACTTGCACGTCAATAACCGTGCCTTTGCTTGAGGTTGGTACGCGTAGCGACGTGTCTTTAACATCAGCCGCTTTTTCACCAAAGATAGCCCGCAGTAGTTTCTCTTCTGGCGTTAGTTGCGTTTCACCTTTTGGCGTCACTTTACCAACTAAGATATCACCAGCGTCGACTTCAGCACCGATATAAACGATACCTGCTTCATCAAGACTTGATAGCGCCGCTTCGCCAACGTTTGGAATATCGGCAGTAATTTCTTCAGTACCTAGCTTGGTATCACGTGCTACACAAGTTAATTCTTGAATATGAATAGTCGTGAAACGATCTTCTTTAACCACTTTTTCAGAAAGTAAGATTGAATCTTCGAAGTTGTAACCATTCCACGGCATAAATGCGATGCGAATGTTCTGACCCAATGCAAGCTCACCAAGATCCGTTGACGGACCATCAGCTAAGATATCGCCTACAGCAATAGCATCACCTTGGTTGACGATAATACGTTGGTTGATACACGTGTTTTGGTTAGAACGCGTATATTTAACTAAGTTATAGATATCAATACCAGCTTCACCAGCAATCATCTCATCTTCATTGACACGAACCACAACACGTGATGCATCAACGTCTTCGATCACACCGCCACGCTTAGCGATCACACAAACACCTGAGTCACGCGCAACGTGACGCTCCATGCCCGTACCGACTAACGGCTTATCAGCACGTAGCGTAGGAACCGCCTGACGCTGCATGTTCGAGCCCATCAAGGCACGGTTAGCATCATCATGCTCTAGGAACGGAATTAGACCAGCAGCTACCGATACAACCTGACTTGGCGACACATCCATATGCGTCACTTTTTCTGGCGGCATACGGACAAATTCCCCATAGCTACGGACACTGACCATCTCATCAGATAACGCGCCTTCTGCGGTTACTGGCGAATCAGCCTGAGCAATAACTGTACCGACTTCTTCAATTGCTGATAGATATTCAATAACATCCGTTACTTTACCATCAACCACACGGCGATAAGGCGTTTCTAAGAAGCCAAAGCTGTTGGTCTTTGCAAAGGTCGCTAATGAGTTAATCAAACCAATGTTTGGACCTTCAGGAGTTTCAATCGGACATACGCGACCATAATGCGTATCATGAACATCACGTACTTCAAAGCCTGCACGTTCACGAGTCAGACCACCAGGTCCTAACGCTGATACGCGACGTTTATGGGTCACTTCAGACAATGGGTTGTTCTGATCCATAAACTGCGATAACTGGCTTGAACCAAAGAATTCTTTCACCGCAGCAGCAACAGGTTTTGAGTTAATCAAATCTTGTGGTGACAAGTTATCAGATTCCGCTGAGCTTAAACGCTCTTTGACTGCACGCTCAACACGCACTAGACCAACACGGAATTGGTTTTCTGCCATCTCGCCGACCGAACGAATACGGCGGTTACCTAAATGGTCGATATCATCGACTTCGCCGCGACCATTACGAATCTCAATCAATTCTTTTAGGACATTAACGATATCGGCATTGGTCAATACACTACGAGCGCGTTGGATGTCTGGATCATCAGTATTATCAAACTCTAACCCTAAACGACGGTTAAATTTCATACGACCGACATTTGATAAGTCATAACGATCCGCGTTGAAGAACATGCTGTCAAATAGTTTTTCAGCGGTCTCAACCGTTGGTGGCTCACCTGGACGCATGACTTTATAAATTTCAATCAAGGCTTCTTCGCGGCTTGAGGTGCTATCTGCACGTAGCGTATCGGCAATATAACTGCCTTGATCGATATCGTTGGTGAACAAAATGCTGAACTCTTTGATAGACTCGCTGGCTTCAAATGCACTTAATTTAACCAATAACTCATGGTCAATTAGAGTATTCGCTTTAGCGATAACTTCGTCATTCACCACGATATCTTCAGCTAAAATACGCTCATAGAGATACTCATCAGGTATCGCAATCTTCGTCATACCTGCTTCTTCAAGCTGACGAATACGGCGTGCATTAATACGCTTGCCCTGCTCTACGATGACATCACCTTCTGGTGATACGATATCGAACTGAGCCATCTCACCGCGCAAGCGATCAGCAACCAGATCAATCTCGAACTGCTCTTCACCTTTATAAACGGCTACTTTATCAAAGAACAAATCTAAGATTTCAGACGTTGTCAAACCAAGCGCACGTAGAATAATTGAAGCCAATAGCTTACGACGACGGTCAATACGAGCAAAAACTAAGTCTTTGGCGTCAAATTCAAAATCTAACCATGAACCACGGTAAGGGATAATACGGGCGTTATAAAGCACTTTACCACTTGAATGCGACTTACCTTTATCATGATCAAAGAACACACCAGGTGAACGATGTAGCTGAGATACGATAACACGCTCAGTACCATTGATAATAAAAGTACCGTTAGCCGTCATCAACGGCATTTCGCCCATATAGACGCTTTGCTCACGGATATCTTTAATAGCCGCTTTGCTGTCTTTGTCTTTGCTATCTTTGTCTTTGATGATCAGACGGATTTTGACGCGCATCGGCGCAGCAAATGTTGAGCCACGCAAGATACACTCACGCTCATCAAATTCAGGCGTGCCTAAATAATATTCAACGAATTGTAGCTCTGCATTACCAGAGTGACTCTCAATTGGGAAAATAGAGGAATACGCAGCTTGCAAACCAGTATTCTCACGAGCTTTTGGCTTTTTGTGCTCTTGCAAAAATTGCTCGTAAGAATCTACTTGAATAGACAGTAAATAGGGAATGTCCATCACAGTGGGCAATTCAGCAAAACTTTTGCGAATACGCTTTTTTTCAGTATAAGAATATGCCATCGAGAGTCCTTACAGTAAACGTGGAAACAAATTAAAAGCGTGGCCAGCGTGCATAAATACGATACAAACTTGGCGACGTAAACGATAATATAAAACAGGTAATCGTGTTCAGTTGATATCTTTTGTCAATTACTACTTCTGCTATCAGTGCTTACTTAGCACCCTTACTTTCATTTTATGATCGGTATCTAAGTCAGTCTATATGACCACTCAGACGACCAAATTCAATATCACATCATCTAAAACATATTACTTTTTAGGCAAAACTTACTCATAGAGGTAAGAAAAAATGACTCGTTCAAGGGTATTTCTAAGTTATCTGCTATCAAAACTGATTGTATTTAGTCATTTTTCTTTCAAAAAACCGGCTCTTTCAAAACCAACAATTCTATCAAAACTAATATCGTCGCTGATATGTACCGTCTATAAGCCTAACTACTGACAGTAATACTCTGCGAAACGGACAACCTAAACTTAATAGCTTTTCAGAATTAATAATAATCGGGGTAACTATAACTTTTAGAATCAGTATAAACTATAGTGTTAATGGGAAAGCATGCAGACACAAAAAAATGCCAAACATCTATGGACGTTTAGCTTAAATTAACTGATTTCAAAAACTGGCATGTGTGCTTGCATGTATATCGTCTGTCCTTTTGATGGGTATCCACCGTGATGTTGCATACGACTGTTGGCAGACACAAAAGGTCAAGCTACGAATTATAGTAAAAAAAAGCTGGCAATGCAAGGCATTACCAGCTTTTTTTGTACAACACTAAGATAAGCGAAGCTTATTTTAGTTCAACAGTTGCACCAGCTTCTTCAAGTTTCTTTTTCAACTCTTCAGCTTCAGCTTTGTTAACGCCTTCTTTGATTGGAGCTGGAGCGCTTTCAACCAAATCTTTCGCTTCTTTCAAGCCAAGACCAGTAGCTTCACGTACGGCTTTAATTACGCCAACTTTCTTCTCGCCAAAGCTGGCAAGAACTACGTCAAACTCGTCTTTTTCTTCAGCAGCAGCAGCAGCAGGGCCAGCAGCAGCAGGTGCAGCAGCAACAGCAGCTGTTACGCCGAATTTTTCTTCCATAGCGCTGATTAATTCAACGATATCCATTACTGACATTTCAGCGATTGCGTTTAACACGTCATCTTTAGATAGTGCCATGAGAACTCTCCGTTATCTGATAAAAATTAATTGATTTTAAAATCGCTTGGATTGCTTGCCAAATTTTCAAATAGTGTTGGCAGTAAAGTGCAATCGGCGATGTCAAAGTTACGTTAAAACAAGCAATTATGCCGCTTCTTTTGCGTCTTTGATTGCTGCTACCGTGCGAACAAGCTTACTAGGAACAGCGTTCATAGTTTGAACAAGCTTGGTAACTGGTGCATTCATAGTAGCCATCAAGATAGAGATTGCTTCGTCGCGAGTTGGTAGCTTCGATACGCGCTCTAGCTCTTCTGGACCATAAACAACACCACCAACTGATACCAATTTGGTCTCTAAAGCTTTGTGATCTTTACTGAACTCGAAAACAACTCGAGCAGCAGATCCCAAATCTTCCATAGAGAAAGCCAAAAGTAATGGACCAGTCATACGGTCTGACATGCTCTCAAACTTAGTGCCTTCAAACGCACGTTTTGCTAGGGTATTTTTTACCACTTTCAAAACGACGCCTTTTTCACGGGCTTGTTCGCGCAGCTTAGTAAGCTTTGCAACACCAATACCATGATATTCGGCAGCTACTGCTGAGTAAGCATTAGCAGCAACTTCAGACACTTCAGCCACAACTTGTTGTTTTTGCTCTAGCGTTAATGCCATAAGTTGACTCCTTTAATCTTATCAATCAGCTGAATATTTAATCATTTAAACCTAAGCTTTTAAGCATTGGCATTCAATAATTAAACGAATCGCTTAGACTGACTTGATACGACACGTTATCAGCATATTTATTAATAATAAATTTACTCATAACGACTGATTACGGCACCGTTATCAGAATGACATCAAGTGATAGATTGAACTATCGGCTCTTATCAACAACTGGGTGGGTCACCGTCTGCGTAGGACAATTGAGATTTTCATCTTTCGTCGATTAACAAAAGCAGCTCGTTGTTATTACTAATGATCCGAAAACAATTAATAAAAACGTAAAACTGCTTTCTACCTACGGTCTTAGACAGCATAGCGTTTGCTACGCTGACCTAATTCTTTAAAATATTTTTGCAGCCTTTATTTAAAATCGTCAAATAAAGGCACATATCTAATTATTTTGCTGTGCGATATGGAACTGGATCAATACTTAGACCAGGACCCATCGTGCTAGACAAGGTAATTTTCTTAATGAAAGTACCTTTAGAAGTAGCAGGCTTAGCACGTCTTAAATCTGCAATCAGTGCTTCAGCATTCTGGATTACTTGCTCAGCAGTAAAACCAACTTGACCGATAGTCGTGTGGATGATACCTGCTTTGTCTACACGATACTGTGCTTGACCGGCTTTAGCGTTAGTAACCGCTTCAGCAACGTTAGGCGTAACCGTACCGACTTTAGGGTTAGGCATTAGACCACGTGGACCTAGGATAGTACCTAGTTGACCAACAACACGCATTGCATCAGGAGCAGCAATAACGATATCAAAGTCCATGTTACCAGCTTTGATTGATTCTGCTAGGTCTTCAAAACCAACGATATCTGCACCAGCTTCTTTGGCGGCTTCAGCAGCAGCACCTTGAGCAAATACAGCAACGCGTTTGGTTTTACCAGTACCAGCAGGTAAGTTAGTAGCGCCACGAACCACTTGATCAGATTTACGCGGGTCAACACCCAAGTTAATCGCAATATCAATTGACTCTTTGAATTTAAGAGGTGGTAAATCGTTTAGGATTTGAACCGCTTCTTCAACTGTATACTGCTTTTCATGTACGATACGGCTTTGAATTTCTTTTTGACGTTTGGTTAGCTTGCTCATTTACACACCCTCCACGGTAATACCCATTGAACGTGCAGTACCAGCGATGGTACGAACAGCAGCATCAAGATCAGCAGCAGTTAAATCTGCATCTTTGGTCTTAACGATGTCTTCTAGTTGTGCACGGTCAACTTTACCGACTTTAGCGGTATTTGGTGTACCAGAACCTTTAGCGATACCAGCAGCCTTACGTAGTAAGTATGCAGCTGGTGGTGACTTCATGATGAAAGTAAAAGACTTATCGCTATATACAGTGATCTCAGTAGGAATCGGTAGACCCGGCTCTTGATTTGAGGTCGCAGCGTTAAATTCTTTACAGAACGCCATGATGTTCACGCCTTTTTGACCCAATGCTGGACCAATCGGTGGTGAAGGATTTGCTTTGCCTGCAGGGACTTGTAGTTTGATGTAACCATCAATCTTCTTAGCCATGATTTTCTCCTAAATGGGTAATAGCGCCAAATCAATGTGGTATAAACCTTATTGACTAACAGCTCCCCGGTTAATGAACTTTTTTGCTGATTTAGTCTAGCTTTTCAACTTTACTAAATTCAAGCTCGACCTGAGTCGGTCGATTAAATACGTTTACGGTTAAATGTAGTTTAGACTTCTCGTAATCCACTTTTTCTACCAACCCTTTAAAGTCAGTAAATGGACCATCGATAACCAACAGCTCTTCGCCCGGCTCAAATAAAGTCTTAGGACGTGGGTCGGTTTCAGTCTGATTCAAACGGTTTAAAATACGATCCGCTTCTACTTGCGTAATTGGCGCTGGTGTTTCAGGTGTGCCACCGATGAAACCCATAATACGTGGGCACTCTTTAACAATGTGCCAAGTATTGTCGTTCATTTCCATCTGGATCAATACATAACCTGGAAAGAACTTACGCTCACTCTTACGCTTTTTGCCGTCTTTCATTTCAACGACTTCTTCAGTAGGAACCAATACGTCACCGAATGATTCAGCGAAGTCACTACGATTAATACGATCAGTTAATGAACGCTGTACTTGCTTTTCATATCCTGAAAACGCTTGGACAATATACCAACGCATATCACGCTCCTGATCATTATAAGTAAATTTTGGGGTAAGACTCACTAATACGTGCGACTAACCAATAAAGATGCCAACGAACCAATTGAAAAAGTTATCTAATAACCAAACCAGAAAACCAACAATGGCAATCATGACAATGACCTGCCAGGTATATTGAAACGTTTCATCCTTACCTGGCCATGTCACTCGGCGCAATTCAACAGCAGCGTCTTTTAATAATATTTTAAAAGCGCGGCCTTGATGCGTTAATGCCAAGCATACTAAGGCGAATACAATAAGGGCAACGATAATACCAATACGTACCCAGATATCATTGGCAGGTTGCCAATAGCCAGGTAAATACTGATTAACTAACGTCGCCCCGATTAATACTGCTGCGGCAAGTAGCCACAGTACCACATCTTTTATTGAGCCTGTCTTAGCCACTTCAACAGCAGTTGTTTGATTGCCCGCTGAGATGTGCTTACCTTTAGACAGCATTCCACCAGCACCCGCCTTGGCATCAGATAACTTAGTCTCGAGGTTATCTTGATCATTGCTCATAAAGAACTCGCTTCGGAGATGGTGAGGTATAACAAAGATGTGATAAGAAGATGGCAGGCGATGTAGGACTCGAACCTACAACCCTCGGTTTTGGAGACCGATGCTCTACCAATTGAGCCAATCGCCTATGGGTGTAAAGGACAGCATTATACAATATTTGATATAAAATGCAAGCCTTTAGCGGTAAAATTATTACTTTACCTAGTTTTACTCTTATTTGAATGTGCTATTGAATCATCATTACTTTAACAAAATGAAGATACAAGCGACTAATAAGAAGCAGCGTTAATATAGCAAGCTCCGCTAAGAATTACAATAGATGGGAAAGTAAATTATAAACGTTATAGATATAACTGGCTAATCATGTTGGCTAAGATAACAAAAGGTTTGATCATACTACCGAAGAATAACCATATTTCCTGATCATTTTATCTAAAAAAAGCCACCCTTAAACAAGGATGGCTTTTTATGACTAACTTACAAGCTCATTACTGAGACTGATAGATTAGTTTAGTACGTTAGCAACAACACCAGCGCCTACCGTACGGCCGCCTTCACGAATAGCGAAGCGAAGACCTTTGTCCATAGCGATTGGGTGGATAAGCTCTACGCCCATCTCAACGTTATCACCAGGCATAACCATTTCAGTACCGTCTTGTAATTGGATTGCACCAGTTACGTCAGTAGTACGGAAGTAGAACTGTGGGCGATAGCCGTTTAGGAATGGTGTATGACGACCACCCTCTTCTTTTGACAGTACATATACTTCAGCGTCAAACTTGGTGTGAGGAGTGATTGAACCTGGCTTAGCTAGTACTTGGCCACGTTGTACGTCTTCACGCTTAGTACCACGTAGTAGTACGCCAC